>NZ_JBBYHS010000006.1:0-238380 GCF_038290035.1 Flavobacterium calami | reverse complement strand
AAATACAAATGCAGATTTTCTTCTGAGTTTTTAAAAGATGTTAGATTGAAATTTTCAATCAAAAATTCAGGTAGGATTAATTTCAATAGCTCTATATACGAATCCAATTCTATGCTTTTTTTTACAAATATCAGAATATTTAATTATTGTTCCCCAGGTTTTGTTCTTGATCCGTTACAATTATTCCAAGACTCTCTTAAAAACGTTGTTGGTCGAAATAGTATAGAATAAAATATTGATTTATTTTAAATTTATATTTTTAATTGCCTTACTAACAAAACACTAATTAGAGCGCTAATGAAAAATGTTTTTTTATTGCTTAGTTTTTTTTTAATAATATCACCAATTTGTTCTCAGAAATTGGAAAATGCTCCTGAACCATTTGGCCCATTACCAACACAAAAACAAATCGACTGGCAGGAAATGGAGTTTTATGCTTTTGTGCATTTTTCGTTAAATACTTTTACAAATAAAGAGTGGGGTTATGGCGATGAGTCACCGCAATTATTTAATCCAACGAATTTAGATGTTCGACAATGGGCGCGCATTGTAAAAGCTGCCGGAATGAAAGGGATTATCTTGGTGGCCAAGCATCACGATGGTTTTTGTTTGTGGCCGTCAGCGTATACAGAACGCTCTGTGAAAAATTCTCCATGGAAAAATGGAAAAGGAGATGTAGTAAAAGAATTAGCGGCAGCCTGCAAAGAGTATAATTTAAAATTAGGATTGTATCTTTCTCCATGGGACAGAAACCACGCTGCATACGGCAAACCTGAATATATAACCTATTTCAGAAATCAGTTAAAAGAATTATTGATCAATTATGGCGATGTATTCGAAATGTGGTTTGATGGTGCCAATGGAGGCGATGGCTATTATGGCGGCGCTAATGAAACCCGAAAAATAAATACCCTCGAATATTATAATTGGGATGAAACTTATAAGCTAATCTATAAAATAGCCCCTAAAACACTGGTTTGGGGAGTTGGTCCTTCTGAATCAAGATGGATTGGAAACGAAGAAGGTCGTGCCGGAAAAACAAATTGGTCGCTTTTACGTCAGAAAGATGAATTGGCAGGCAAAGTTCATTATACAGAATTTATGTCGGGACATGAAGACGGCGAAAAGTGGGTTCCGGGCGAAGCCGATGTTTCTATCAGACCGGGATGGTTTTATCATTCGGTTGAAGACGATAAAGTGCGTCCGCTGGATGAAATGGTCGATATTTATTACGAATCAATCGGACGAAACGCTACTTTGTTGTTGAATTTGCCGGTTGACAGAAGAGGTTTGGTTCATGAAAATGATGAGGCAAGATTAAAAGAATTAGTTGCAACTATAAAAGCAGATTTTAAAACTGAATTATTAGCTAAAACTAAAGTTACTGCTGATAATATAAGAGGAAACAGCGCATTATTTACGGCAAAAAATGTAACAGACGGAGATAAAAATTCGTATTGGGCAACTGATGATAATACTAAAAGAGCTTCAATAACTTTTGAGTTTGATAAACCGACTGCTGTGAACCGAATTTTACTTCAGGAATATATCGCACTCGGGCAACGTGTGAAAGCTTTTAATATTGAGGTTAAAGTTGATGGAAACTGGAAAACGGTTGCCAATGAAACTACCATTGGTTATAAAAGAATTTTAAGGATCGACAGAATTACTGCTTCAGCGCTAAAAATAAATATTACTGATTCCAAAGCAAGTATCGTTATTTCGAATATTCAGGCTTATAATGCACCAACTTATGTGCGTATGCCAGAAATCATCCGTGATAAAAATGGCAATGTAACCATAAAATCTGAAGACGAAAATCCTGTTTATTATTCGCTTGACGGAAAAAATCCAACGAAAAAAAGTATTTTGTATAAAGGAACATTTCAGTATAAGAATGCAGGTCAGATACAAGCTGTTGCTATAAATACACAAGAAAATGTAAGCAGTGCTGTAAAAACAGCAAAATTCGGTGTATCAAAAGAAAACTGGAAAATAGTTACAGCTTCAAGTGGTGATTTAAAACAGGCCGACAGAATTATAGATGGAAATCCAAATACAGACTGGAGCTTTGGAAATGATTCCAATAAACTGCCTCAGGAAATCATAATCGATATGGGTGGAGTTTTAAGTCTAAAAGGTTTCACTTATCTGCCACAACAGGTTGGAAATAATCTCAATTTGATTTCAAATTATGAATTCTATTCCAGTATGGATAATGTAAAATGGACATTGCAGTCGCAAGGTGAATTTTCGAATATAAAACACAATCCGATCGAACAGATTAAGACTTTTAAAAAAGCTAAAGCACGATATATTCGTTTTGTAGCTAAATCGGCAGTAGTAAAGGGATCGGCTCTCACTATTGCAGAAATAAATGTAATTGAAGCATTATAATCGGTTTTTAATTTATAAAATCTTCAAATTATGTTTTCTAACGAAGTTAACAGGTTATTAGTCGAATTTTTGATTTATCAGATTATGTAATACTTAATTTTATACTAATAAATTAGAACAACAGGCAAATGATTAAAGAAAGTATAAATTTCAAAGAGGCGGGTAAATTTGAAGAAACTCGTTTTGAGAAGATTCACAATGTAATTTTCGATTCATCTCAGGAAGCTTCTGTGTTAGTTGCACAGGAAATAGCTAATATAATTCAGAGAAAAGAAGAGTTAAACGAACCTTGCGTTTTAGGATTAGCTACTGGATCATCACCAATAAAAGTATATGAAGAATTAGTACGACTTCATAAAGAAGAGGGGTTAAGTTTTGCAAACGTAGTAACTTTCAATTTAGATGAGTATTATCCAATGGATAAAAACAATATTCAGAGTTACTGGTATTTTATGCACGAGCATCTTTTTAATCATGTAAATATTTTACCCGAAAATATTAATATTCCAAACGGAAATATAAGCAGCGAAGATCTTCAGCAGTATTGTATAGATTACGAAATGAAAATTAAATCATATGGTGGTTTAGATTTTCAGCTTTTAGGGATTGGAAGAACGGGGCATATAGGTTTTAATGAGCCAGGATCTCACGTAAATTCAGGAACAAGAAGTATTACACTCGATCACTTAACAAGGGTTGATGCATCATCATCTTTTTTAGGTATCGATAATGTGCCAAGAAAGGCAATTACAATGGGAATTGGAACGGTGAAAAATGCCAAACGAATTGTACTTCTTGGGTGGGGAATCAGCAAGGCTGAAATTATAAAAAAGACTATTGAAGGTGAAATCTCATCCCGTGTTCCTGCTACATACCTGCAACAGCACAACAATACAACTTTTGTTTTGGATGCAGAAGCTTCATCAGAGTTGACCAGAGTAAAAACACCATGGTTGGTAAAATCCGTAATCTGGACAGAAGAATTAAAACTCAAAGCAGTAGTATGGTTAAGTGAATTAACTAAAAAACCTTTTCTTAAACTAACAGATAAGGATTACAACGACAATGGAATGTCTAGTGTTTTGACTGAGGAAGGAACTGCGTATGATTTGAATATTAAAATGTTCAATAAAATGCAGCAAACCATTACAGGCTGGCCGGGAGGAAAACCAAATGCCGATGATACTTACAGACCTGAACGTGCTACTCCGGAGAAAAAGAGAATTATCATTTTCAGTCCACACCCGGATGATGATGTTATTTCGATGGGAGGAACCTTTGACAGATTGGTAGAACAAGGACATGATGTTCATATTGCTTACCAGACTTCTGGAAATATTGCAGTCTCGAATGAAGAAGCTTTAAAATTTGCTGAAATTTCAAAAGCATTAAACCCAAATTCTGTTGAATCTGAAAATATCATTCATTTTTTAAAAAATAAGAAAAGCAATGATGTTGATTCTTTAGAAGTTAGAAAGTTAAAAGGGTATATTAGAAGAAGTGAATCTCTGGCCGCAACGAGATATTTAAATGTGCCGGATTCAAATGTAAATTTCCTTGACTTGCCATTTTATGAAACAGGTACGGTTAAGAAAAATAATCTGGGCGAAGCAGACATTGAAATTATGTGTGATATTATCGAAAGAATCAAGCCACACCAAATTTACGCAGCCGGAGATTTAGCAGATCCACACGGAACGCACAAAGTTTGTCTGGATAGTTTATTCGAAGCTTTAAAGAGATTAAAACACAAAAGTTTTATGGATGACTGTTGGGTTTGGTTGTACAGAGGGGCATGGCACGAATGGGAGTCATATCAGATTGAAATGGCAGTTCCGATGAGTCCGGATCAGGTACTGAAAAAACGTCACGCAATTTTCTTTCACCAGTCTCAAAAAGACGGAGTGATGTTTCAGGGTGATGACAGTAGAGAATTCTGGATAAGGGCAGAAGACAGAAACAGATTAACTGCAGAAAAATATCATGCTTTAGGTCTTGCTGATTACTCAGCGATTGAAGCTTTCAAAAGGTATTTTTTCTAAAAGAATCTTCAAAAATATAATAAACTATTTCATGTGGTTTATTTGGTTAGTTACCAACTTTGAAAATGCAGCCGTGGTTGGCTGCATTTTTTGTATTTTATTTTGTGTGCGATATTTTGCCGAAAAGTTTGCAAAGTTTTTTGTCACCCTGAGCGAAGTCGAAGGGCGCAAAGTTATTCCTCATTTTGTTCATTTCGAGAAACGAGAAATCGCACTGGAAATTTGATAAAGATTGGTGATTCTTTTTGCAGAATCCCGTTTGTGATTTCGACGTAAGGAGAGATGACAAACTGAAGCTTAATTAAAAAGAAAAAGCCTTTGTCAAAAGTTTCGAACTTTGACAAAGGCTTTTGTTATAAAAGATTTTAGATTATGCTCAGACCAAAAAACGTTTAAATAGGTAAATTTAAAATTCTTTGTTTTACATGATCGATATAAGATCTTCCAATAACATATCTCAGGCCTTCAATCTCAATACTATTTCCTTCAACGGCATCGATTTTGTCAATTGCAATTGTGTATGATCGGTGTATTCTCAGGAAGTTTTTTTCGGGTAATAAATCGGTAAAATCGGACAAGGTGCTGTGAATTATATATTTGCCTGTTAAAGTATTTATTTTTAGATAATCTTTAAGGCTTTCGATCACCAGAATTTCGTTAAAGAAAATTTTCTTCATTCTCTTTTTGTCAATTTTAACGAATATAAAAGGGCTGTCAGGATGGCTGTCCGGAGTTAAATTGTCCTTTTTCTCAATCCTCTTACTTATTTTATTTAACGTTTTCATCAATCTTGGAAACTCAATTGGTTTTACCAGATAATCTAATACGTCTAATTCGTAAGTTTCAATTGCAAACTGACTATAGGCGCTTGTGATTACTATTAAAGGTGGGTTCTCAAGACTTTTTATAAAATTAATTCCGTCTAAAACAGGCATGTTTATATCCAGAAAAATGACATCGACATTGTTGTTCTTTATGAAATTTAAGCCTTCTATCGGATTGCTGAAAGTATTTATTACCTCAAAATTTTCAAGTGGCTCTAAGTAATTTTTAATAATATTAATTGCCAGGGGCTCATCATCTATAATCAAACAATTTATTTTCATTTCTATAATCTTAGTTATTTGAGCGAAATAATTTAGCAGGTAAAACTAATAAGAGGGAATTTGTTTTAGGTGACTTTAATCACAAGTTTTACGACAAAAATATTCTTTTTATTCTTAAATGAAAGCTTGTAATCATTTTTATTATAGCCTAATTCAAGTCTTTTTTTGACGTTTTCAATACCTATACCACTTGACTTGTTAAAATTGTCTTTATGCTGTGTAATTTCCGGCATTGGGTTTGAAATTGTAAAATGCAGAAAATCCCCTTTAACTTTAAAATTGACATTAATTTTTACTTTGCCAGTGTTTTTATTTACGCCGTGTTTAAAAGCATTTTCAATAAAAGTAAGTAATATCACCGGTGAAATTTCTTTATCATGTATATCACCAGAAACAGCCATGTTTATTTCGAGTCTTTCATCATTTCTGATCCTTTCTAAATCAAGGTAATTTTGAATGCATAAAATTTCATTTTCCAAAGATTGTTTTTTGCCTTTAGTATCATAAAGCATATAGCGCATTAATTCAGAAAGTTTAAGAACAATTTTGGGTGTTTTGTTTGATTTTTCTACAGATAGCGAATAAATATTATTGAGTGTATTAAAGAAGAAATGTGGAGAAATTTGAGATTTAAGGAAAAGTAATTCGGTTTCTAACTGTGATTTTTCTAAATCAGTTACTCTTTTTTGTTCTTTTTTGAAATCTAAGGTTATCTTAATTGCGGTTACAAAAGTCATCACATACAATTCTCCCATCATCATATCGATGGTATAATTGAGAGTTAGTTTTTCAATAGTTTGTGGGCCTTCAGGCCAGACTTCGTGGGTAATTAATAAATAGGTAAGATTGAATTTGATCACCACCATTAAAAAAATGGTTGCTAATACAGACAATACATACAGCACATATTTTTTTCGATAGACCAACAAAGGCATGAAAACCAGTATATTCAAATAACATAAAGTCATGTGAATTGGGAATCCCAACAAGTTTGTTTTTAATGAATAGATATAATTATTAAAGTAGCTGCCCCATCTAAAAGTATTAAATAAGAAGTAAGTTAGCCAGAAAAACACATGATAACGCAATGGTATCCGATATAATTTGTTAGAATTGAAATTCATAATAAGGGGTGTGTTTTATGACTTTTTTTGATGTTTATCTAAGTTTATACGTTGTCCGTCTAAATTAGTTTTAACGAAAATCAAATTTATTTAAATTTAAAGTTAAATTAAGGTTGTTTTATATGAAGAATTTTTTACTGTGTGTTTTATTTGTAATTCTGGTTGCAAGTTGTAAAATAAATGTAAACAAAAATAGCAATCAAAAAAATATTTTTGTGAGCCATGTAGATCCTTTTATAGGTACTGGCGGACATGGGCATACGTATCCGGGAGCGACTGTTCCTTTTGGAATGCTTCAGGTAAGTCCTGATAACGGTATTTCGAGCTGGGACTGGTGTTCAGGATATCATTATTCTGATGCTGTTGTGGCTGGTTTCAGTCATTTGCACTTAAGCGGAACCGGAATTGGCGATTTGGCCGACATCTTATTCATGCCGACCAATAAAAAAGTCGATTTAACAATCAAAACAACATCACGCGATCAATTACCTTATAAATCATCATACAGTCATGTTAACGAAAAAGCAGCACCGGGTTCTTACCAGGTTTTTCTTGAGGATTCTAAGATCAATGTAGAATTAACGTCTTCGCAAAGAACAGCGTATCATAAATATACGTTTACAAAAAACGACAAACAATCTGTAGTTGTCGATTTAGGATTTGCCATAAATTGGGACAAAGCCCTAAAAACAGGAATTACAATTGAAGATCAATACACTATAAGCGGTTATAGGTACAGTACTGGCTGGGCAAAAAATCAAAAAGTGTTTTTTGTTGCCAAATTTTCAAAACCAATTTCAGAATCTGTATTAATTTCTGATAAACAGATAATTACATCCGATAAAGTGGAAGGAGAAAACACATCGGCGCAATTGTTTTTTGATTCAAAAAAATCTAATGAACTATATGTAAAAGTTGCTTTGTCATCTGTTAGTGTGGCTAATGCCAAAGACAATTTAGACGGAGAAAAATCAACTTTTGATAATGCAAAATCTCAGGCATCATCTATTTGGAATTCGGCTTTAAGCAAAATTGAAATTGAAACACCGATAGATTCATTAAAAAAAATATTTTATACAGCGATGTATCATGTACAAATTGCCCCTGTAGCCTATAGTGATAAAAATGGGCAGTTTAGAAGAGAGGACGATCAAATTGTTACGGCAAAAGATCATACTGCCTATTCAACTTTATCACTATGGGATACTTTTAGAGCAGAAAATCCTTTACTGACTTTATTAGCGCCAGATAAAGCTTCGGACATTGTCAACTCAATGTTAGCGTATTACGAAACCAAGAAAATATTACCGGTTTGGACATTATATGCCAATGAAACAAATACAATGACAGGTTACCATTCCATTCCGGTAATTGTTGATGCATACTTAAAAGGTATAAAAGGTTTTGATGCCGAAAAAGCATTCGTGGCAATGAAAACCACCATGATGCAGGATGAAAGAGGACTGAATTTCTACAAAAAATACGGTTACATTCCTTATAATTTATTAGACGAGTCAGTTACGATTACTTTAGAATATGCTTACGACGATTGGTGTGTAGCACAAATGGCAAAAGCATTAGGGAAGAATGAAGATTATGAGTTTTTCTTAAACAGGTCAAAAGCATATCAGTATTTATTCGATCCGAAAACCGGATTCATGAGAGGAAAATCTGAAGATGGAAAATCATGGAATGAACCTTTCGATCCAAAACATTCAAACCACAGAGAACATACCGATTATACTGAAGGAAATGCCTGGCAGCACAGTTGGTTCGTGCCTCATAATGTTGAGGGTTTTATTTCGCTTCACGGAAGTAATGAAATTTTTGCTAAGCGCTTAGAACAATTATTTACAGAAAGTTCAGAGATTACAGGAAACAATGTTTCGGCAGATATTTCAGGATTAATTGGTCAATATGCACACGGAAATGAGCCAAGTCACCACATTGCCTATATGTTCAATCATGCAGGTCAGCCTTGGAGAACACAATATTGGGTACGCCATATTTTAGATACGCAATACAACACAACGCCAAACGGATTAAGCGGAAATGAAGACTGCGGACAAATGTCGGCATGGTATGTTTTCAGTTCAATGGGGCTATATCCAATGAATCCGGCTTCAGCAGAATACGAAATCGGAAGTCCAATTTTCGAGAAAGCAACCATTAATCTTGAAGGTGGAAAAACTTTTGTAATCGAAGCCCAAAATGTTTCAGACAAAAACTTTTACATCCAGTCGGCAACTTTAAATGGTGTCGAATTCAATCAAACAACGATCACACATCAACAAATTTTGAAAGGCGGAAAACTTCATTTTATAATGGGGTCTCAACCTAATAAAAACTGGGGAATCAAAAAATAAAAAAGCATAACTAATCAATAAATACATAAAAAGTAAATGGATATTATAGACGTGTCGATCATCGTAGCTTATATCTTGCTCTCGGTAGGAATAGGGATTTGGATTTCAAGAAAAGCATCAAAGGGATTAGATGATTATTTTCTTGGCGGAAAAACAATTAAATGGTATTTTCTGGGGCTAAGCAACGGATCAGGAATGTTTGATGTTTCAGGAACTTCCTGGATGATTGGCGTACTGTTTTTATATGGCGTAAAAAGTTTTATGTTTATGTGGCTGTGGCCAATATGGAATCAGATTTTTGTCATGATGTTCCTTGCAGTCTGGATCAGAAGGTCAAAAGTAATGACTGGTTCTGAATGGATTTTGACACGTTTTGGAAGCGACAGAGCCGGAAAAGCATCACATATTATTGTGGCAATTTTTGCTATTATTTCTACAATTGGTTTCATCGCTTACTTTTTTGAAGGAATCGGGAAATTTGTAACTATTATTCTACCTTGGGATTTAACGCTTCATTATGGCGATTTAATTCTTTTGACTTCAGAAAGATCTTATGCGTTAATAATCATTTTGTTAACTACAATTTACACCGTAAAAGGCGGAATGTTTTCTGTGGTGGCTACAGAAGTTGTTCAATATTTAATTATGATTGTTGCCGGAGTTTTAATTGCCGGTTATGCCTTTATCAATTATTCAGATTTACAAATCAATTCTATAATCACTGAAGAATGGAAAAATGTTTTCTTCGGATGGCAGTTTGAAACCCAATGGAGTGATAAATTTCAAACCTTTAATAATTTAATTGATTCTGAAGGTTACAAAATGTTTGGCGCTTTTATCGGAATGACATTGTTCAAAGGATTTTTTGCCAGTGTTGCAGGACCAACACCAAGTTATGATTTACAAAGAATTCTTTCGACAAAATCAGTAAAAGAAGCCGCTTACATGAGTGGTTTTACCAATCTTATTTTGTTCATTCCAAGATATTTATTAATAACTGGAGTCGTAGTAATTGCATTGGTAAATCTGGCACCAGAATTAAACGCCAACACAGGTTTAACAGGAGCTGATTTAGAATTACTAATGCCAAAAGTAGTCAACTTATATATTCCTGTGGGTATAAAAGGAATTCTGCTTGCGGGATTATTAGCTGCGTTTATGTCCGGATTTTCTGCTTTTGTAAATGCAGGACCGGCTTATATCGTAAATGATATCTATAAAAAATATTTCAAACCCGATGCAACAAATGCGCACTACATAAAAGTGAGCCAGATTTCTTCTTTCCTTGTTGTTGGCTTAGGAGTTTTTATGGGATTCTTCGCAGACTCAATTAATTCGCTAACTTTATGGATTACAAGTGCTTTGTATGGCGGGTATGTAGCAGCGAATTTCCTGAAATGGATTTGGTGGAGATTTAATGGCTGGGGTTATTTCTGGGGAATGTTCGCCGGATTAATTGTAGCTTCTTTGCAATTTGCTTTAGGTCAGGCCAAAGGGAGTTTATACGAAGGTTCATTCTTGTACGAGTTATCTCAAATACAGGCAATTTACCTGTTTCCAATAATTTTTGGCTTTTCTATTTTAGGTTGTCTTTTAGGAACTTTCCTGAGCAAGCCAACAGATATGGAAGTTTTAAGATCTTTTTACAAAAATGTAAGACCTTGGGGATTCTGGAATCCGGTTTATAAAACATTAAAAGCAGAAGATAAGACATTCGAAAAAAATAATGATTTCTGGCTGGATATGATGAACTGTGCAATTGGAATTATCTGGCAGTCAAGTATGATTCTTCTTCCGATATTCTTCATTATTAGAGATTATCCAAAAGCAATTACGGCCTTGATTGTGTTTCTAGTAACGACTACGATCCTGAAATTTACCTGGTTGGATAAAGTTAGAAAAATCGCTGATTAAGATAAAAGATACAGTTTGTCATTTCGACTGAAAGGAGAAATCACACACGAAACTCGACAAAGATTGATTATTTAGATTGCAGAAATTCTAGTGTGATTTCTCGTTCCTCGAAATGACAAACAAACAAAAACAAAAACCTAATAAACAAAAAACAAAAAAATGAGCAGTATTCCATGGCAAGACAGACCCGAAAACAGTAAAGATGTAATGTGGAGATATTCTGAAAATCCAATTATTGACAGATACGCAATACCATCCTCAAACAGTATTTTTAATAGTGCCGTTGTTCCTTTTGGAGACGGATTTGCAGGTGTTTTCAGATGTGATAACAAAGCAGTTCAAATGAATATTTTTGCCGGTTTTAGCAAAAACGGAATCGACTGGGACATTAACCACGAACCAATCGTAATGCAGTCCGGTAATACAGAAATGATCGAATCTGCTTATAAATACGATCCACGTGTGGTTTTTATTGAAGATCGTTACTGGATTACCTGGTGTAACGGTTACAACGGTCCAACAATTGGTATTGGATATACGTTTGACTTCAAAGAATTTTTCCAGTGTGAAAATGCCTTTTTACCTTTCAACAGAAATGGAGTTTTGTTTCCACAAAAAATTAACGGAAAATACGCCATGTTAAGCCGCCCGAGTGATAACGGACATACACCTTTTGGAGATATCTGGATCAGCTACAGCCCGGACATGAAATATTGGGGGGAGCACAGATTAGTAATGAAGCCAACTCCATTTGAAGACAGCGCATGGCAATGCACAAAAGTGGGAGCAGGACCAATTCCTATTTTAACAAACGAAGGCTGGCTGATGATCTACCACGGCGTTATCAATACCTGCAACGGTTTCCGTTATGCCATGGGTTCAGCGCTTTTAGATGTTGATTCGCCAGACAAAGTAAAATACAGAACGCAGCCGTATTTATTAGGCCCTGCAGAACTTTATGAAATGGTTGGAGATGTACCTAATGTAGTTTTTCCATGTGCTGCTTTGCATAGTATAGAAGAAGATAAATTAACGGTATATTACGGTGCCGCAGATACTGCTGTAGCGATAGCATTTGGTAAGTTAAGTGAAGTCATTCAGTTTACAAAAGATAATAGTTTATAGAACATGTGTTTAAAAATCCAATGGTTAACAGTTCTTGTTGGTTTTCTTTCGGTTGTGGGTTTTGCACAATCGAAGAAAAACACTGTTATACCTAAAACTTATGTAGCGTCAAAAACTAAAAATCCGATTGTGATTGACGGTGATGAATCTGATATTTCCTGGTCAAAAGCAGATTGGACAGCTCTTTTCGAGGATATAGAAAACAATGTAAAACCCAAGTATGCAACAAAAGTTAAAATGCTCTGGGATGAAACCAATTTTTATATTTTAGCAAAAATTGATGAACCGCATGTTTGGGCAAATTTAAAACAGCGCGATACCATTATTTTTTACAACAACGATTTTGAAGTTTTTATTGATCCCGACGGCGACACTTTTAACTATTATGAATTAGAAATAAATGCTTTAAATACAGCCTGGGACCTGTTTTTATCAAAACCTTACAGAGAAAATGATAATGTTGTTTTAAATGACTGGAATATTCCGGGTCTGAAATCAGCGGTAAAAATCAACGGAACGCTTAATAACCCAAACGATACTGATGAAGGATGGGTTTTAGAAATGGCAATTCCCTGGGCATCTTATAAAAAATCTTACAACGAAAATAATGTGCCGGCAGATAAATTCTGGAGAGTTAATTTCTCAAGAGTAAACTGGCAACATTCACTTGTTGATGGTAAATACGAACGTAAAAAAGATACTGACGGAAAATTTCTTCCAGAGTATAATTGGGTTTGGTCTCCACAAGGAGTAATTAATATGCACGAACCTGAAAAATGGGGCTACGTTTATTTTTCTTCAAAAGAAGGAAAAGACAGTTTTACAATTCCACAGGATGAAAAGGTAAAATGGGAGCTTTATAATTTGTACAGAGCTCAAAAAGAATACTATCAAAAGAACAAAGCTTGGGCCAAATCGATAGCGAGCCTTACAAAAAAAACGATTAGTGTTGACCATAAAATTTTAAAGCCTATTTTAGAAAATCATTCTGCCGGATACAATATCTCAGTAAAAAGCCCTTTTTCTAATAAAACCCTCATCATAAAAGAAGATGGCCGGTTTTTAGAGTAAAAAATAATTAGAAAAATAATACCACATTATCAATGATTCATTTTAAACAGTACAATATCACAATAAAATCAGTCTGCTTAATCTTAATAATCAGCATGTTTTTGGCTTGTTCATCATTGAACAAAAAGCAAATTGCATCTAATGAGGATTTTAAAATTATTGGATATGTAGCCGGTTACGAGAATTTTGATCCGGCAAAAATTGATGCAGGCAAGTTAACTCACCTTAATTATGCCTTTGCCAATATTGTTGATGGTAATGTTCAGTTTGAATTGAGTACCGATAAAATTAAAATAGAAAGTACAATTGGGCTGAAAAAACAAAATCCGCATTTAAAAGTATTGTATTCTATTGGCGGCTGGGTTTGGTCAGATCAATTTTCAAATATAGCTGCTTATGCCGAATCAAGAGAAAAATTTGCTAAAAGTGCTGTTAAGTTGATGAAAACTTATGGCTTTGACGGTATTGATATCGATTGGGAATTTCCCGGACAACGTGCAGAAGACAATATTTTCAGACCTTCGGATAAAGAAAATTTCACACTTTTATTGGGCGAATTACGTAAGCAATTAGAAATTGAAACTAAAATAGATAACAAACATTATTTGTTAACAATCGCAGCAGCATCAGATCAGGAATATATCAATCACACTAATTTAGGAAAAGCACATCAATATCTTGATTATATTAATGTGATGTGTTATGATTTTTATAACGGATGGTTTTATCAAACAGGGCATCATGCTAATTTATATCCTTCAAAAGGAGAAAAATTTGGAGGAAACAGCATTAGCGAATCGGTTGATAAATTACTAAAAGAAGGTGTTCCTGCTAATAAACTAATTATCGGAATTCCTTTTTACGGAAGAAAATGGGAAAAAGTATCGTCAGAAAATAATGGCTTATACCAATCGGCTCAAACAGGAAGCGCTATTGTGGCAGCTTGGGAAATTGCAAAAGAGGTAAATACCGGAAAATTTCAGGAACTTTACGATGATTCGGCAAAAGCATCTTATTTGTGGAATGCACAGGACAAAATTTTTATTTCAAACGAGACTCCAAAAGATGTAGCTCTAAAAGTAGCCTTTATTCAACAAAAAAAATTAGGAGGTGCTATGTTTTGGGAATATAGTTTAGATAATAATCAGGAGTTACTAAATGCATTGTATGAAAGTATGAGTAAGGCTAACAAAACAAAATAAACCACTATGAAACTACCTAAATTATTACTTTTTTTATTGGCACTTAGTATTTTTTCATGTGCAAAAAAAGAAGTACAAACCACTTTTAAATTTGGAGTCTGGACAACGGCAGATTCAAAAAAATCAGATGCAGATTATACGAAAGAATTCAAAAAATATAAAGATGGTGGCATCGACGAAGTATTAATCAATACGACAACCGATGCAAATCTTTTAAGGAGATTAGTACCGCTTGCGACTAAAGAAGGCCTAAAAGTTCATGCCTGGATTATGGCGATGAACAGACCCGGAGATTCAGTTGCATTGCAGCATCCGGAATGGTATCAGGTGAGCAAAGAAGGAAAATCTTGCTTCGACAATCGTCCATATGTTGATTATTACCAATGGCTTTGTCCTACAAGAAAAGAATCTAGAAATCACGTTTTACATTTAGTCGAAGAACTGGCAAAAGTAGACGGAATAGAAAGTGTACACTTAGATTACATCCGCTTTCCTGACATTTTTTTACCAATTAGCTTGTTGCCAAAATACAACCTGGTTCAGGACGTAGAATTACCGCAATTCGATTTCTGTTATTGTGATGAATGTGTAAAAGCATTCGAAAAAATCCATCATAAAAACCCAAAAGAAAGTCATAATACTTCTATCGATATGGAGTGGAAAAACTTTCGTTTAAATGCCATAAAAGCTGTTGTTGACGATGCTTATAAAATTGCGCACAAACACAATAAAAAATTAACAGCAGCAGTATTTCCTTATCCAGAAATGGCAGATCATATGGTGCGCCAGCGTTGGGACAAATGGAATATCGATGAGGTTTATCCAATGATTTACCACAGTTTTTATGATGAAGAAATTGACTGGGTTGGATATGCTACAAAACAGGGCGTTGCTGATTTAGAAGATAAAAAAACGAAAATCAATACAGGAATTTATATTCCGGGATTGAAAAGTGATGCAGAACTAAAAGAAGCTATTTTAGAAGCAAAAGAAAACGGAGCAGTGGGTGTTTCATTTTTTGACGGAAATGCATTGTCTGAAAGTAATTTAAAGACAATCAAAGAAACAAAAGCAAGTTTAAAGTAATATCTTTTAAACACATAGAAACATAGGTTTTAAGTCTGAATAAAAAGAATACAAAAAGAAACTAGTTTCTAACACATAGCTATGTTTGTTAATCAAGTGAAACGCCTTTTATACGGTTTCAAAAACTATGTTCTTATGTGTTTAAATATAACTAAAAGTAAAAAGCATGTCAAATAGAAGAGATTTTATCAAAAAAGCAGCTTTAAGTGCAGCAGCTGTAACTTCTGTTGTTGGCCTTAGCGGATTTGCAGAGAAAGAAGATGAAAAAGAAGGTGCGTTAGAATTTCCTTCAAAAAAACAAAAAAAGCCAATCGTAATTTCTACATGGAATCATGGTTTACCGGCAAACAAAGAAACCTGGAAACAATTAAAAGACGGAAAGCCAGCCTTAGATGCAATTGAGGCCGGAATGAAAATACCAGAAGCAGATCCGACTGTACGCAGTGTTGGTTATGGAGGATATCCGGATCGGGAAGGAAAAGTGACGCTTGATGCTTGTATCATGGATCATAACAGCAATTGCGGTTCTGTGTGTTTTTTACAAGGAATCATGCATCCCATTTCTGTAGCAAAAAGAGTATTGCAAAATACACCTCACGTTATGTTAGCAGGGCAGGGAGCTTTGCAATTTGCTTTATCAGAAGGTTTTAAAGAAGAAAATTTACTGACTCCAGAATCTGAAAAAGACTGGAAAAAATGGCTGGAAGATTCCAAATACAAACCGGTCATTAATATAGAAAATCACGATACCATAAGCATGCTAATGTTAGATCAGGAAGGTAATCTTTCTGGTGGTTGTACCACGAGTGGTGCCGCCTGGAAAATGCACGGCCGCGTCGGTGATTCCCCAATAATCGGCGCGGGTCTTTTCCTGGATAACGAAGTCGGAGCAGCCGCCGCAACTGGATTGGGCGAAGCAGTGATTAGAACTGCTGGGAGCGCCATGGTTGTCGAATTAATGCGTCAGGGAAAATCGCCTTATGATGCTTGTAAAGAAATTACAGAACGTATTTACAACAAACATAAAAACCACAAAGACATGGAATACCTGCAGGTTGGTTTTATTGCTTTGAATAAAAATGGTGAATACGCAGGTTACAGTTTAAGATCAGGATTTAATTTCGCCGTTTCTGATGATGAAAAAGGTCACAGAATGGAGGATGCAAAATTTAAAATGTCGTGGGATAAATAATTATAATTGCGTTGGATGAATTAAAATCCATCCCTACAATATATTTCGAGCCAATGGCTCTTTCATGAAAAGTTCCGAAGGAACGGATTATTTTGTAGCAACGGATTTTAATCCGTTGAAGAGATTAAACGCAGCGTTTGTCATTTCGAGGAACGAGAAATCACACTCGGGATTCGACAAAGATTTGCGACATTCTGTGAGGAGTCTCTAGTGTGATTTCTCTTTTCAGTCGAAATGACAAACTAAACCTAAAAACTACATCTTTAAATGTTTGAACAAACAATTAAAGAACCCAAAAAAACAAAGAATGAAAAAAGTATTATTCCTATTAACCCTAATCACTTCAGTTTTCTCGGCTAATGCGCAGAAAGTTTACACGGAAAATGATATTCGTATCATTCCAAAACCGAGTCAGACTCTTATTAAAACTGGTGTTTTTGAATTTACAAAAGATACAAAGTTTGTAGTAAATGGTGATTTCCAAAAAGATGCTGCAAATGCTTTGGCTTCTAAATTTGAAGTTGCTGCAGGATGGAAACCAGAAACGACAACAAAAGCTCCAATAAGCAATTTTGTTCAGTTTAAAGTAGATCCGAATTTAAAAAATGAAGCTTACATTTTGGATGTAAATCCGACGAGCATTGTTATTTCTGCTAAAGGAAATGTTGGTTTTATGTATGGTTTAGAAAGCGTTAGACAACTACTTCCAGAAGCGATTGAGAGTAAATTTACAATCACCACCGCAAAATGGGAGATTCCAAGTGTAACGATTACAGACGAACCTCGTTTTAAATGGAGAGGTTTGATGCTGGATTTATCACGTCATTTCTTTGATAAAAATTATATTCTGGCGACAATTGATCGTTTAGCAATGCATAAAATGAACGTTTTGCATTTGCATTTAGTTGATGATCAAGGCTGGAGAATTGAGATTAAAAAATATCCAAAGTTAACAGAAGTTGGTGCTTGGAGAGTTGATCAGGAAAATACAAGCTGGAATGCTAGATTAACAACAAATCCTGACGAAAAAGGAACTTACGGTGGATTTTTTACGCAAGATGAATTAAGAGAAATCGTAAAATATGCATCTTCAAAAGGAATCGAAATTATTCCTGAAATTGAAATGCCAGCTCACGTAAGCAGTGCTATTGCTGCTTATCCAGAATTGGCTTGTTTCAACCAGAGAATTGGCGTTCCGTCAGGCGGAGTTTGGCCTTTGACGGATATTTATTGTGCTGGAAAAGAAACGACATTTGAGTTTTTGCAAAATGTAATTGATGAAGTAATTACCATTTTCCCTTCAAAATACATTCATATTGGTGGTGACGAAGCGACTAAAACCAATTGGGCAAAATGTCCGCATTGCCAGAAAAGAATCAAAGACGAACATTTAAAAAGTGTTGACGAATTACAAAGCTATTTTGTAAAACGTATGGAAAAATATATCAATTCAAAAGGTAAAAGAGTTATTGGTTGGGATGAAATTTTAGAAGGCGGTTTAGCTCCAGATGCAACAGTAATGAGTTGGAGAGGAATGAAAGGCGGCATTGAAGCAGCAGATCAAGGTCATGACGTAATTATGACACCAGAAACGCCTTGTTATTTCAACTTTTACCAAGGTCCTCAAAACGAAGAACCTTTAGCTTTTGATGCTTATAATCCGTTAAGCGAAGTGTACAAATTTGATCCTGTAGTTGCAACAATGACACCGCAGGAAGCAGCACATGTTTTAGGAGGACAGGCAAATTTATGGGCAGAACATTTAGCATTGCCAAAAGATTCTGAATACATGATTTTTCCAAGATTGGCGGCTTTATCTGAAACCTTATGGAGTCCGAAAGAGAAACGTAATTGGAATGATTTTACATCAAGATTATTCTCAATGTTCAAACGTTACGATTATTTAGGAATCAATTATGCGAAAAGTGCTTATTTGGTTACCGCTTCTTCTACAGCTGATTTGGGAAATAAACAAATCAAAGTAGAGTTGAAAAATGAGTTTCCAAATCCAGACATTAGATATGTTTTAGGAAATCAAAGCATCGAACATCATGCTGTAAAATATGTGGCTCCAATTGAAATCAAAGAAACTACTGTTTTAAAAGCTTCTTTATTTCAAGATGACAAACCGGTAGGAAAAACGTATACTGATACTATTGTTTTCCATAAAGGATTTGCAAAAAAAGTGAAATACTTGACGCCTTTCAACCAGAGTTACAAAGGAGATGCTAATACAATGGTCAACACAATCAGAGGAAGTAAAAATTTCCATGACGGACAATGGCAAGCTTGGTTGGTTAACGATATGGAATTGGTAATAGACTTAGAAAAAGTAGAAAGTATCGAACAAGTATCAGTTGGAGCTTTAGAAAGTCAAGGAGCGGGAGTTAATTTCCCAATTCAGGTTAAAGTTTTGATTTCTAATGATGGAATTAAATATACGCAAGTTGGAAAAATTACACGTCCTTATGCGGTAAATGCAGTTCCAGAATTGAAAGATTTCAAAATCAATTTCCAAAAACAAAATGCACGTTTTGTAAAAGTAATTGGAGGCAACTTAAAGAAAAGTCCAAAAGGAGAAAGCTCTTGGTTGTTTGTGGATGAAATTTTGGTGAATTAAAAATTTTTAAACACATAGAAACATAGTTTTTTTTTGAAACTTGGTAAAAGAGTTTAGAAAGAAATTAGTTTCTAACACATAGCTTAACGTGTAATGCTTGTTAAGTTTATAAATGTATAATCTGAAAAAAAATGAATAAGATATTATTTAAGCTCGGAGTATTATTGATTTGTTTGATGCCGTTTTTTACTACGGCACAAACCAAAGGATTTTCTATATCTAATGGAGAATTTCAAAAAGATGGGAAAATTATAAAAATACATTCAGGAGAAATGCACTATGAGCGTATTCCTAAAGAATATTGGAGACATAGATTGCAAATGCTTAAAGCAATGGGATTGAATACCGTCGCAACTTATGTGTTTTGGAATTATCATGAAATTGAGCCCGGTGTATGGGATTTTAAAACAGGAAATAAAGATTTAGCAGAATTTTTGCGTATTGCTAAAAGCGAAGGATTGTATGTGATTCTTAGACCGGGTCCGTATGCTTGTGGTGAATGGGAATTTGGAGGGTATCCTTGGTGGCTGCAAAATAATCCAGATTTGGTAATTCGTACCAATAACAAAGCATTTTTAGATGCTTGCAAAACGTATTTAGAACATTTGTATGCAGTGGTAAAAGGAAATTTTGCTAACCAGGGAGGGCCAATTATTATGGTTCAGGCTGAAAATGAATTTGGTTCTTATGTTTCTCAAAGAACCGATATCAGTGCTGAGGATCATAAAGCTTACAAAACTGCCATTTACAATATGCTTAAAGAAACTGGGTTTCCTGAGCCTTTTTTTACTTCTGACGGTACTTGGTTGTTTGAAGGGGGTGCTGTTGAAGGAGTTTTACCAACTGCAAATGGGGAATCAAATATAGAAAATTTAAAAAAACAGGTTGATAAATACCATAAAGGACAAGGGCCTTATATGGTGGCAGAGTTTTATTCTGGTTGGTTGGATCATTGGGCAGAGCCATTTATTAAAGTTGGATCTGAGGAGATTGCAAGTCAAACTAAAAAGTACCTTGATGCAGGTGTTTCTTTTAATTATTATATGGTGCACGGTGGTACTAATTTTGGATTTACTTCTGGAGCAAATTATAATGAAGAAATGGATATTCAGCCTGATATTACAAGCTATGATTATGACGCGCCTATTAGCGAAGCAGGTTGGGCAACGCCAAAATATATGGCTATACGTGAAGTAATGCAAAAGTATTCTAAAACAAAACTAGCTCCGATTCCAGAGAAAATACCAGTTACAAAATATCCTAATCAGCTTATCAAATCCAATATGGATGTTTTAAGTTGGGTAAAAAGAGAAAAACCTGTTGTAAATGATCAGCCTTTGACATTTGAAAAGTTAGGTCAGGGAAATGGATATGTTTTGTATAGAAAAAGATTTACTCAACCAATTTCTGGCAAATTGAAAATTGAGGGATTAAGAGACTTTGCTACCGTGTATGTAAACGGAGTTAAGGTGGGTGAATTGAATAGAGTTTTCAAAAATTACGAGTTGACCCTTTCTATTCCTTTTAACGGTATTTTAGAAATTCTGGTTGAAAATATGGGACGTATTAATTACGGAGCCGAAATTGTACATAATACTAAAGGAATTATTTCGCCAGTATTCATTAATGAATATGAAATTAGCGGCGGATGGGAAATGTATAAAATGCCGATGAATGAAGTGCCAGTTATTAAAAATGAAACGATAAAACCAGGGCGCCCAGTTTTATATGAATCTACAGTAAACATCGATAAACCAGCCGATACTTTTCTTGATATGACAAATTGGGGAAAAGGAATTGTATTTGTTAACGGACACAATCTAGGACGCTACTGGAAAGTGGGGCCGCAACAAACGCTTTATGTACCAGGATGTTGGTTGAAAGTGGGCGAGAATAAATTTGTTGTATTGGAGCAGCTTAATGAAAACACCCAAAAAGAACTAACTTTTACAGATCAACCGATACTTGATAAACTAAATTAAGATTACCTATTAAACTAAAAAACAAAGAATAATAAATTATAAATTAGATTAAAGATGAAAAAAGGAATATTCATAATCGCCCTTTTATTTTCAGCTCAGATATTCGCTCAGGCGATTTATGAAGATGAAAGATACGTACCAGAAACAGATCCGTTGGTTTTGAAAAACTTAGACGAGTGGCAAGGCAAAAAATTTGGTTTGCTAATGCACTGGGGAACTTACAGCCAATGGGGAATTGTAGAATCTTGGTCTATCTGCCCTGAAGATTATGGATGGTGTGAACGTAAAAAAGGAAGTAATCCATCTAATTATAATGATTATATTAAAGATTACGAAGGATTAAGAAAAACATTTAATCCTGTGAAATTCGATCCTGCAAAGTGGGCTAAAGCAGCTAAATATGCTGGAATGAAATACATGGTTTTCACTACAAAACACCATGACGGATTCAATATGTATGATACTAAGTACTCTGATTACAAGATTACTAGTAAAGATGTTCCTTTTCATACAAACCCGAAAGCTGACGTTTTAAAAGAAATTTTCAACTCTTTTAGAGGAGAAGGTATTTCAACTGGAGCTTATTTCTCTAAACCTGACTGGCATAATGAAAACTACTGGGATCCTTATTTCCCTCCATTCGACAGAAACGTAAACTACGATCCGTCTTTATACCCTGAAAAATGGCAAAAATATGTTGATTTCACGCACAACCAAATCTTAGAAATCTTAACGAACTATGGTAAAGTTGATATTTTATGGTTAGATGGAGGATGGGTTAGAAAAAGAGACCAAGTGAACATCAAAGAAAACTACGATGAGAAATTTACTGAAAACGAATCTAAAAACGGTTTCATCAAACACAGAGTGGTGGATCAAGATCCAAAAATGGATGAATTGGTTGTAAAAGCACGTCAAAAACAACCAGGTTTAATTGTAGTAGATAGAGCGGTTCACGGTAAAAACCAAAACTACTTAACTCCAGAAGGACGTGTTCCTGCTAAAACGCTTCCTTATCCTTGGGAATCTTGTATTCCAGCTGGAGGCGGATGGTCTTATTCTCCAGGTGCTGAATACATGACTGGAAGACAAGGTATTCACATGTTAGTTGATATTGTGGCAAAAGGCGGAAACTTATTATTAAACGTTGCTCCAAGTCCGGAAGGAGAATGGGACAAAGGGGCTTACGATTTACTACAGGCATATGGCGACTGGATGAAAGTAAACAGCACAGCAATTTACAACACAAAACCAATCGAACCTTATAAAGAGGAAAACATTTGTTTTACACAAAATAAAGCAGGAAATGTGTTCGCATTTTATTTAGCTAAAGAAGGAGAAGATAAAATTCCTGCTGCAGTTACTGTAAAATCTATCAGTCCTAAAAAAGGAACTAAGATTACAATGTTAGGTTCTAAGACTTCTTTAAAATGGACAAAAGAAGGAAACGGATTTAAAGTAATTATTCCGGAAAGTTTAAGAAACAATCTTCCTGCAAAAGAAGCTTGGACTTTAAAAATCGAAGCGATCAACAGATAAGAACGAAGCCTATGGTTTTAAATATTAAAAATAAATTTGAAACAGCATGTATTTTATATATGCTGTTTTTTAGCATTACTATTTTTGCGCAGGAGCCTGCCGATTTTGTTAATCCGTTTATTGGAACTTCCAATTATGGTGCTGCTTATCCTGGACCAATTGCACCGCGCGGAATGGCAAGTATTAGCCCGTTTAATGTGGCTGGAGTTAAAAATACACCGATGGAAAAAGACAGTCAGTGGCTTTCAAATCCGTATGTGAATGAAAATACTTTTTTGACTGGATTTAGTCAAGTGAATTTAAGCGGTGTCGGCTGTCCAGATTTGGGTGTTATTTTATTGATGCCAACGACTGGAAATGTAGAAATCGATCACTTAAAATACGGTTCCACTTATTCTAATGAAGTTGCAAAAGCAGCTTATTACAGTGTAAACATCGACAAATACAAAGTAAAAGGCGAATTTACCGCTTCAAAACGAGTGGGAGTAAGCAGATTCACTTTCCCGAAAGGGCAATCTAATATTTTATTAAATCTTGGTTTAGGATTAACAAACGAAGAAGGTGCGATGGTAAAAGTGGTTTCTTCTACAGAAATAGAAGGAATGCGATCTGTTGGTTCGTTTTGTTACAATAGTCCAGAAGATGCTTATCCGGTTTATTTTGTGGCCCAATTTTCTAAACCTGCCCATAAATTTGGAGTTTGGAAAAAAACTGCAAAATACAGTGGCGTTGAAGCGCAATGGATGGGTTACAACGGAAAAGTGAGAATAATGGAAAATACCATTAAAACCGTAGTAGGCGATAGTATTGGAAGTTATTTTACGTATAAATTCGACAAACAAGAAACGGTTGAAGTGAAGATTGGAATTTCGTACGTGAGTATCGAAAATGCCCGAGAAAACTTAGCAAAAGAAGTGGGTAACAGATCTTTTGATGCAATTTACAAAGAAACCTATAACGAATGGAACGAAGAATTGTCTAAAATTTTGGTTGAAGGTGGTACAAAAGATGAAAACACGATTTTCTACACAGCTTTGTATCACACTTTAATTCATCCAAATACTTTAAATGATATTAACGGACAATATCCCGTAATCAGAAGAAGTAAAATTGCTAAAACCGATGATACCCGTTATACCGTATTTTCTTTATGGGACACATACCGAAATGTACATCCATTGATGTCTTTGGTTTATCCAAAACAGCAATCGGATATGGTAAAAAGTATGTTGGATATGTTCGATGAAAACGGCTGGTTACCAAAATGGGAATTGAATTCGACTGAAACTTTTACCATGGTTGGAGACCCTGCAAGTATTGTAATTACAGATACTTATATGAGAGGAATTCGTGATTATGATGTTAATAAAGCCTATTATGCGATGTTGAAAGGCGCAGATAATATTGAGAATAATCCGCTTCGTCCGGGATTGAAAGATTATATCAAAAAAGGATATTTAACAACTGACAATAAAGGCCCAGTTTCTACAACTCAGGAATACAATATTTCAGATTATGCTATTTCGCTTATGGCCAACGAATTCGGTGACAAAGACAATGTAAAACGATTTAAAGAACGTTCATTATCCTATAGAAAATTATTCGATAAAAACTTAAATCTGCTTCGTCCAAGAACGGCTGACGGAAAATGGCACGAGCCATTTGATCCCGCGTCTGGAGCTAATTTTGAAGAAAATATTGGTTTTATCGAAGGAAATGCGTGGCAGTATAATTTCATGGTTCCTCACGACATTATCGGATTAAAGAAATTAATGGGCGGAGATCAAGCTTTTTCGGCGCAATTGCAGAAAATATTTGATACGAAACAATTTGATATGGCAAATGAACCAGACATTGCCAATCCGTATTTGTTTAATTATGTGAAAGGTGAAGAATATAAAGCTCAGGAAATGGTAAAGAAATTGGTTCACGAATATTTCAAAAATGAGCCAAAAGGATTGCCTGGAAATGACGATACTGGAACAATGTCAGCTTGGTTGGTTTATTCGATGATGGGAATTTATCCAATTTCTCCAGGAGATCCAATTTACACCATTACAGCCCCAATGTTTCATCGAGTGACAATTAAATTAGATCCAAGATATTATAAAAAAGAAAGCATTGTAATTGAAAGACAAATCAATAACGGTGGAAAAATCAATTCGATTGAGCTAAACGGAAAATCAATCAATAGCTTTTTTATTTCGCACAATGATTTTGTGAATGGAACAAAGCTTAAAGTGATTCAAAACTAAACACACACAACTATGTTACAATTAAGAATGAGGAAAACGGCCATTATTTTTGTAATGGCTGTTGGTTTTTTAAACCAGACCCACGCCCAGAAAAAGTATCTTTATCAAGATGCGAAAGCACCTGTTGAAGACAGAGTAAAAGACTTGTTAAGCCGAATGACGCTTGAAGAAAAAGTGCGTCAGATGGATATGTATAGAGGAGATTTTTTTAAAGATAAAGAAGATTTTGCTAAAGCTAAATCGGCAGAAAAAATCGGTAAATTAGGAATTGGAGCTATTCATGATCTTTATCCGCGTTCAGCGAAAATGATCAATGATTTGCAAACAAGCGTAATCAAAGGAAACCGTTGGGGAATTCCGGCGCTGATTATGTGTGAAATGCTTCACGGATATTTAGACGAAGGAAGTACCGCTTTCCCTATGAACATTGGACTTGGAGCAACTTGGGATACTAGCGTATTAGACAAAGTTGGAAAAGTAATTGGTATGGAAGCCAGAGCGCATGGTGTTCACTTTGGTTTTGGTCCAAATTTAGATTTAGGACGCGAACCAAGATGGGGACGTGTTGCTGAAACTTTTGGTGAAGATGCTTTCTTGAACAGCGAAATTGGTTTGGCTTTTATTAAAGGATTACAAGGAGACGATTTAAAATCCGATCGTTCGATTATTGCTGAACCAAAACATTTTGCGGTTCACGGTATTCCACAGGCGGGAGGAAATTCTTCTCCGATTTTAGTAGGAGAACGTTCGGCTCGCGAAGATCACTTACCTTCTTTTAGAAAAGCATTTACAAAAGGCGGTGCATTAGGAACCATGTGTGCGTATTCTGAGTTAGACGGAATTCCTTGTGCTGCGAACCATTGGTTATTGACGGATGTTTTGAGAAAAGAATGGGGCTTTAAAGGACTTGTAGTTTCTGATTTAGGAGCGATTAAATACATTCAGACGACACACAAAGTTTCTGATTCTCCAAAAGAAAGTATTAGAGAAGCAGTTTCTGCAGGAGTTGATATGCAGTTTTATGATTTTACAAATGAATTCTGGCAAAACACCATTATTGAATTAGTAAATGAGAAAAAATTAACTCAAGAAAATATTGATCGTGCAGCAGGAGCAGTTTTACGTTTGAAATTCTTGCTGGGATTATTTGAAAATCCGTACACAGATAAAAATCTGATTAAAGAGCGTTTTCATACTAAAGAAAACCAAGCTGTTGCTTTGGAAGCAGCTCAAAAATCGATGGTTTTACTGAAAAATGAGAACAATATTTTGCCTTTAAACAAATCGTTAAAGAATATTGCGGTTATAGGTCCAAATGCAAATGCTTCAAGAATGGGCGGTTATGCTCCTAAAAATAGTGTTGGAACAACCGTTTTTGAAGGTATACAACAAGTGGTTGGAAAAACGGCGAATGTGGTTTACGAAGAAGGTGTACCGCTGATTGTTAAAGGACAGGCTATTCCATCAAAATATTTATTTACTTCGGACGGATCTCAAAACGGATTAAAAGGAGAATATTTCAATAATAGAAATCTTGAAGGAACTCCAGCTTTAACTCGTATTGACAGCCAATTAGAATTTGACTGGCCTTGGGCTCCTGGTGATGGTGTTAATGTGGATGATTTCTCTATTCGCTGGACAGGTTACATTCAATCAGACAAATCATTTGATGGCTGGTTAGGTTTAAGTTCTGATGACGGAATCAGAATGTGGGTTGACGATCAATTGGTTATTGACAATTGGACAAAAGGTGCTACAAGTATCGTAACAACTCCAAAAAATATTGAAGCAGGAAAGAAATACAAAGTCCGCATTGAAATGTGGGAAGGAGGCTGGGGGGCCAGAGCGCACTTGCGTTGGAACTTAGAAAAAGTAAACATGCAGCCAGCAATCGATGCCGCAAAAAAAGCAGATGTTGCGATTGTAGTTTTAGGAGAATCCAACGAATTAGTAGAAGAAAACAGAGACGTTGCTGATTTGAATTTACACGGAATACAACAAGAATTAATAGAAGCTATTCAAAAAACAGGAACTCCAGTAGTTTGTGTATTATTAAACGGTCGTCCGCTTTCTACCAACTGGATTGCTGAAAATATTCCAGCTGTACTTGAAGGATGGTTTCCAGGAGAATTTGGAGGAAGAGCTGTTGCGGATGTTTTGTTCGGAGATTACAATCCAGGCGGAAGACTGCCAATTACAGTTCCAAAATCGGTAGGACAGTTACCTATATATTATAACCAAAAACCATCTGCAATCCATAAATATGTAGCAGAAAGCGAACATCCTTTATATTCATTCGGTTTTGGATTAAGTTATACAAAGTTTGAATATTCTAATTTGAAGCTGAATACTACTGAAATTAAACCAAACGGCGAAATAAAAGTTTCTGTTGATGTTAAAAACGTTGGAGACAGAGACGGAGACGAAGTGGTACAATTGTATATTAATGATGTTTACAGTTCCGTAACAACTCCAGAAAAAACGTTAAAAGGATTCAAGAGATTGAATATCAAAAAAGGCGAAATCAAAAATCTTGAATTTACACTTACGCCAGATGAGCTATCTATCTGGAACAGAGAAATGAAGCGCATTGTAGAGCCGGGAGATTTCGAAGTAATGGTGGGCGGAAATTCTACTGATTTGCAAAAAACGACATTTAAGGTTTCTAACTAAAAAACATTAAACACAGAATAATTTTGAACGTTTTTTAGTTAAAAAAAAGAATATAATTAAAAAAGGCCAAAATCTATTAGATTAATAGATTTTGACCTTTAAAATAAGGCAGAGTTGGATTACAAATGAAAACGTTTTCTTTCAATAATTGACCAAAGATTTACGTACACCTGTGAAAAATGGTCATTTGTCGAAATTATATTTTGTTAACGAAACGGATTCCTAAATTTAACATGTTATTAACTCAAAAAAACAATTAAACTATGAATCAAAACGTACTAAAATTACTGTTCTTGTTTTTCCTGTTTGGGTTTCAGACCCTTCAGGCTCAAACGTCAGCAGTAACGGGAACAATCACAGACGCAGCCGGAATGCCAATTCCAGGAGCAAATGTAGTTGTTAAAGGAACAAAAAATAGTACATCATCAGACTTTGATGGGAAATACAGTATCACTGTTCCAAACCAATCAGCAATTTTGGTATTTACTTATGTAGGTAATACTACTAAAGAAATACCTGTTGCAGGATTAACTACTATTAATGTTACCTTAGGTGCTAACAACCAACAATTATCTGAAGTAGTAGTAACTGCTTTGGGGATAAAAAGAGAGAAAAAGTCTTTAAGTTATTCAGCTCAGACAGTTTCTACTCAGGAGCTTTCTCAGGCGAGATCACTGAATGTGGCAAACTCTCTTTCAGGTAAAGTTGCCGGTCTTAATTTCTCTACTACTGGTACCGGAGTAGGTGGTTCTTCCAGAATTACGCTTAGAGGTAACCGATCACTTACAGGAAATAACCAGCCATTATTTGTAATTGATGGTATCCCTATGGATAATACTGTTACTTCGCCTGCTACAGATATTGGAGGAACAACCAGCTTTGATGGTATTTCAAATATTAATCCGGAGGATATTGAATCTATGACCGTGTTGAAAGGCCCTTCTGCAGCAGCATTATACGGTTCACGTGCAAGTAACGGTGTTATTGTAATTACTACAAAAAAAGGATCTAAGAATGGGAAAGCCAATATTTCTGTATCCTCAAACTTTATGGCTTCTTCTGCCTATAATTTATTAAATCAGCAAGATGTATATGGCCAGGGGAATGGAGGAATTTATAATGCAGCTTCTATAACCAGCTGGGGACCTAAAATGGAAGGACAGCAAGTTGCAGCATGGCAGCTTGTGGATAATCCTAATTATGCAGGACCTGCTACTTATGCGTTTACTCCACAGCCAAATAATGCAACAGATTTTTTTAGGACAGGTTACAGTTTATCAAATAACCTAACTGCTTCAATGGGTAATGATAAGACTCAGGGGTATTTCTCTTATACAAGTACAGATGCTAAGGGGATTGTAATGGGGAATGATTTGAAAAGACATAATTTTAATTTGCGTTTAACAAGTAATCTGACTGATAAGTTTAAATTAGATACTAAAGTAAATTATATCACTCAAAAAATTGAAAATGCTGTAGGAGCAGGAGAAGGATCCATTGGTGAAGCTCTTTATACTATGCCAAGAAATTTACCTTATGATCAATATAAAGATTTTGAATATATTGATGATGCAGGACAAATAAGATATAATTATATTAATGGTGATAATAATTTAAGTACTCTTGGGGCTAACCCTTTTTGGCTTGCTAAAAGAAACTTAAGAGTAGACGAAAGAAACAGGATTATTGCTTTTACGTCATTAACTTATGACCTTACAAAAGACTTAAGTTTAATGGTAAGAACAGGTATCGATCAGGCTACAAACAAAGCGAAAGTTTCCCGATATGCATCAGTTGCAATACTTAATCAGGATTACGGTAGCTATTCGGAATCAATTTCAGACAACACCGAATTAAACTCTGATTTCCTTTTATCTTATAAAAAACAATTTGGAGATTTTAAATTAAATGTTAATGCAGGAGGAAATGCTTTAGTTCAAAAACGTGAGGGATTAAGCAGTGGAGGTACTTTAAGCAAAAGAAACTTTTTTGCGCTGACTAACCTTCAGTCAACTACAGTTACTCCGGATTATAGTAAAAAGAAAATTAATTCATTGTACGGATCGTCTCAGCTTTCTTATAAAGACTATTTATATTTAGATCTTACAGCCCGTAATGACTGGTCATCTGCTTTGCCTGCCGACAACAGATCCTTCTTTTATCCTTCTGTTGGTTTAACAGGTATAATTACTGATATGGCTGATATTAAATCTGATGTATTGTCATTTTTAAAAGTAAGAGGATCTTATGCACAGGTAGGAAATGATACAAACCCTTATCTTTTAGCAAATCAGCTTAGCTATTATGGTTTTAACGGAGGAGTAGTACAATCTTCTACATTACTTAACAATCCTAATCTTAAACCGGAAATTTCTTCTTCAATGGAGTTTGGTTTAAATTCACGCTTTTTCAATAATAAAATAGGTGTTGATTTCACTTGGTTCCAAACCAATACAAAAGATCAGATTTTTACAATTAATGTGCCTGAATCATCTGGTTATGCTAAACAGGTAATAAATGGTGGAGAAATTCAAAACAAAGGTTTTGAGGTAGTTTTAAATGCTAATATTGTAGAAGGTAATAAATTTTCATGGGATGCAACAGCTAACTTTGCAACTTACAGAACAAAAGTTTTGAGTATTGTAGAAGGACGCGATGAAATAAATATTGCTACAGGTTACGAAAGATTGGCACAAACTATTGTAAAAAAGGGTGGTGATTATGGGGATTTATATATTCGTGGTTTCCAGCGCAATACTGACGGACAAATTATTGTTGATGCAACGACGGGTTTACCTTTGTTTACTTCAGGATTTGATGTTCTAGCCGGGAATTTTAACCCTGACTGGACTGCCGGTTTGCAAAATAAATTCAAATACAAAGATTTTACGCTTAGTTTCCTGGTTGATTTTCGTATTGGCGGTAATGTAATCTCTTATTCTCAGGCAAGAATGGCCGGAGCCGGTGTTAGCGATATGACCCTGAACGGGAGAGATGGTTTTGTGGTTGACGGGGTTGTTGATAACGGAAATGGGACTTATTCTCCAAATACAACATCAATTACATCTGAAAATTATTGGTCACAAGTCGCAAGCAGAGACCCTAGATCAGCAGAGGACTTTGTTTACGATGCAACAAATATCAGGTTGAGAGAAGTAGTTTTAGGGTATTCATTACCAAGTAAATTATTAAGAAATTCTCCATTTACCGGTATTGATTTATCTATCGTTGGAAGAAACCTGTTTTTCTTTGTTAATAAAGCGAAATACTTTGATCCGGAACAAGGTGTAAGTGTTGGAAACCTTCAGGGAATCGAATCTTATAACATTCCAACTACCAGAGATTTTGGATTTAATGCGAAATTCAACTTTTAAAAAAATAAGACATGAAAAATAATATAATCAAATTTTTTGCAATCGTTTTTCTGTTTCAGATAACAGGATGTACTTCGGATTTTGATGAAACTAATACAAATCCAAATACGCTTACATCTGATCAGTTAGATGCAACATTGGCAGGACCTGCTTTTGCAAATGCCTTATATAAAGGAATAGGAAATGCATCATGGAGTCTTCCTGATGATGATTATGGAACATACGGGCTGGCAACGGCATTACATTCAATGGTGTTTACGCACTATATGGGTTATACAGGCGGAGCTGCTACTGATGCTAACGGAATCAATGATGGATGGAGAAGCAGAGGCTGGTTGAGATTTTATACTCTGGCTGTTCCCTCATTGCTGAACAGTTATAAAGCAGCTAAGGGCAATGCCGAAGCTACTGCAATTTTAGATATCTGGAAAGTGTATATGTTTCATAGATTTACAGATGAATGGGGACCGGTTCCTTATTCTCAGGCAGGTCTTGGAGGTTCATCTGTAGCTTATGATTCTCAGGAAGCCATGTATACTGATTTTTTCAAGCTTTTAGAAGCTGCTAACACGACTTTGAGTACTACATCTCAGACTACAGTTGGTGTATTTAAGGATTATGATGCTATATACAGTGGAAATGTTGTGAAATGGAGAAAATTTGCTAATTCATTAAGATTGCGTTTAGCCTTAAGAATTTCGGATAAAGATGCTTCCAGAGCAAAAATCCAGGCAGAAGCAGCTGTAGCTGCAGGCGTAATGTTGTCAAATGATGATAGTGCTTATTATAAAGTAACTAAAGACACTTACAATAATTTTGTTGATATTATGAAATATTGGGGTTTTTGTATGACAGCTGATATGGAAAGTATGCTTAAAGGATATAATGATCCAAGAATGCAGATCTGGTTTGCTCCAGTTACTGATGATACATCTGCTTATAAAGGTCAGTATGTTGGCTTGCCAAACGGAATTGGAACTTCGATATCCTGGAGTAAAGATTTAAGTACGACAAATCAAACGACTACATTTTCTGATAACGTTACAAAAAATATAGAAGTAATGATGGCTTCAGAATCTAATTTCAGTCGTGCTGAAGGGGTTTTATTGGGGTGGAATATGTCCGGAACTGCAAAAACTCTTTATGAAGATGGTATTCGTTTGTCAATGCAACAGTGGGGTGTTACAGATAATACTGCTATCAATGCTTATATAGCAGGAACTACAACAGGTGCTGTACCAACATTTGGCAGTATGTACTCAGATCCTACACCTCCGGTTAATGTACCTGTAGCCTGGGCAGCGAGTACAAATGACCAAAAGAAACAAATTGCGGTTCAAAAATATTTGGGGCTTTTCCCGGAATCATGGGAGGCGTGGTCTGATTTGCGCAGAACAGATGCAGCTATATTGTATCCATTGATTACGACTTTAGATCCTACAATTGGTAAAGGGGTAATGAAACGTTTAACATACCTGCCTAATGAATATAGTACCAATGCAGCTGCTGTTGCTAATGCAATAACACTTCTTGGAGGCGCTGACAAAGGCAGTACATTAGTTTGGTGGGACACAAAATAATTAATTTGGTGAGTAATGATCGACACAATCCTTACTTAAAACGCAAAAGGAGAGGAAACTCTCCTTTTGTTTTATAGCTATGTCAGTAATCTGACAGGCAGAATTCTATTAAATGAGGATGATTTACTCCAATTTAATAAATCATCAAACGACAAAAACATAAATAAAAATGGTTAACGCAAATACCACTAACTCCTCACAAACCAAACCAAACCTAGTACCAATATTAATTATAGCAAGCTTGTTCTTTATTTTTGGTTTTGTTACCTGGATCAATGGTGCATTGATTCCGTTTATGAAAACCATAAATGAATTAACTTCTGCACAATCCTTATTGGTTGCCTCAGCATCTTATATTTCGTTTGTTGTTATGGCACTTCCTGCGTCTTATATTTTGGCTAAAATGGGCTATAAAAAAGGGATGTCTTTAGGATTATTCATTATGGGATTTGGTGCTTTAATATTTATTCCTGCAGCCGAAGCGAGAACCTATTGGATGTTTCTAACTGGAATTTTTATTCAGGGAGCAGGAATGACTTTATTGCAAACAGCTTCTAATCCTTATATCACTATTTTAGGACCAATTGAAAGTGCGGCAAAACGAATTTCTATTATGGGAATCTGTAATAAAATTGCCGGTGCTTTGGGTTCACTTATTTTTGGATCTATCTTATTATCCGGAATTGATGAAATTCAGAAAAAATTGAGTATAGTTTCTTCAGCAGAAAAAGCAACATTATTAAATACAATGGCTGATAGTGTTGTAGTGCCTTATATTACCATGGCAATTGTTTTATTTGTCTTGGGACTATTAATTCTTAAAGCACCACTGCCAGATGTTGAAGCTGAGCCAATTGAAGAAGCAAAAGAAGGAGAAACAACCAAAACAAGTATTTTTCAGTTTCCGCATTTATGGCTGGGCGTTTTAACACTTTTTATGTACGTTGGTGTCGAAGTAATTGCAGGTGACACCATTATTGCATACGGAATCGCATTAGGTTTTCCTGCTGCCGATGCTAAATTCTTTACTACTTTTACTCTGCTGGCAATGGTTGCAACTTACGCATTAGGAGCATTTTTAATCCCAAAATATATTACACAGGCTTTAGCTTTAAGGGTGAGTGCTGTTTTAGGGATTATATTGTCTTTCTGCATCGTATTCTCAACCGGATTTACCTCTGTCTTATTGGTTGCAGGATTGGGAATTGCAAACGCTTTGGTTTGGCCGGCAATCTGGCCTTTGGCATTAAAGGGTTTGGGCAAATTTACTAAGACAGCGGCTGCTTTGCTGATTATGGCTATTTCTGGTGGAGCGGTAATTCCGCCATTGTACGGAAAATATGTTGACATTACAAAAGCAGATCTTATCGCACAGGGAGTTAACGAAGTAAATGCGACTGCATCAGCATCGACAAAAGGGTACTGGATTTTACTTCCTTGTTATATCGTGATCCTCTATTATGCTATTGCAGGACATAAAGTAGGATTGAAAAAGAATTAGATTTAAGATTTTTTAGAAGCAAGAAGCAAGAGATTTGAAGAAACAAGATTTAAGAAATAAGATTTTAGTTTAATTTCTAAATAGTCAAAATGTCTTTTTGATTATAATTTAAGTATTTCACCTTTATTGTTTCTTCTTTCATCTTTATTCTTTTTTCTTCAAAACAGTCTTTCATCTTGCCTCTTTCATCTTAAAAGAATAAAAAAAGAATAAAATGATATCAAAAACAAAATGTACTGTAACAGCTTTATTAGCCATTTTTCTTTTTGCTAACGGATTAAGAGCGCAGTCGAAAGCCGTAAATATCGAAAGCCGTTATATTGCAGATCCGCCTGTAACCACAAACAGTCATGCCTCGACATTAGTAGAATATAAACCAAATGAAATTATGGCTGCCTGGTTTGGCGGCAAATATGAAGGTGCAAAAGATGTGAGTATTTATATTTCTTCCTATAAAGAAAAAAAATGGTCAGCGCCAAAAAAAATTATTGAGCCACTAATTAAAGATGGTGATACCCTGCCTTGCTGGAATCCGGTTTTATTTAAAAGTAAAACTCAAAATTTATATTTGTTTTATAAAGTCGGCAAGAATCCGAGGGAATGGTTTGGTGCAATGATAGTTTCTAAAGATTACGGAAACACCTGGAGTGAGGCAAAATACCTTCCGAAAGGAATATTAGGGCCAATTCGGAACAAACCAATAGAAATAACTCCCGGAATTATTTTATGCGGAAGCAGTACCGAAAGTATCAACGATAATAAATGGAGAGTATTTATAGAAACGTACACAGAATCAACAGACAGCTGGACTATCCAAGATATTAATGACAAGAAAAATTTTGATATCATCCAGCCGACGTTTTTGGTTCATTCAGATAGTGAAATTCAGATTTTATCAAGAAGCAGGCACAATAAACTGATTTCAAGCTGGTCTGAAGATTATGGTAAAACCTGGCAGAAAACAGACAGTATAAATGTGGTCAATTCGAATTCGGGAATTGATGCAGTGTCTTTATCTAATAAATCATTTTTATTGGTTAATAATCCTTTAAAAATGGGAAAAGACTGGTTTAATGGAAGAAATATTCTCGATGTAGAATATTCTAAAGATGGTTTCTCGTGGAATAAATTATTTGATTTAGAAAACCAAAAGGAAGGTGAGTTTAGTTATCCGGCCATTATTCAGACATCAGATAAAAAAATACATATTTTATATACTTATAATCGTAAGTTTATTAAACATACCACATTTGATTTAAAATAAAAAAGATGCAAAAATATTGTCTTGCCTTAGATTTAAATAACGATCCGGTTTTAATTGCTGAATATATTGAATTTCATAAAAATGTCTGGCCTGAAATACAGAAAAGTATAACAGATTCTGGAATTATCAATCTTGAAATTTATAATATTGGAGATCGTTTGTTCATGATTATAGAGGCCAATTCTAACTTTTCATTCAAAGAGAAAGAAAAACTGGATGCAGAAAATCCAAAAGTTCAGGAATGGGAAACTATAATGTGGAGATACCAAAAAGCACTGCCTCAGGCTAAAGAAGGAGAAAAATGGATTTTAATGGATAAAATTTTCGAATTGAAATAACATTTCAATTTCAATAGACAAATAATTATGAATTTTTTTCACATCATACCTATTCACATCATTTTTAACAGCTTATTATTTTTAGGTATTAATACGTATGCCCAAAACAATAATATGACCCAAACATTTTATGAACATGATAAATACCTTTCTTCGGATAAATTAGAAGGACGTTTTCCGGGAACCAAAGGCAATAATGAAGCTGCGGCTTATATCAAAAAGTATTTTAAAAAATACGGATTAAAAAAATTTGATAACAATTATTATCAGCCTTTTACACTTTTTGTGAAAGAAGGAATAAACAAGATGAAATCAGATAGTGTTTCGACTCAAAATGTTTTAGGATATCTTGAAGGTTTTGATGAAAAACTTAAGAACGAATATATAGTAATAGGAGCTCATTATGATCATTGGGGATGGGGAGGACAAAACTCAGGCAGTAAAAAGAAAGAAGCTTTCGCCATTCATAACGGAGCAGATGATAATGCCTCCGGAGTTTCGGCATTACTCTGTATACTTGAGGAATTATCAAAAGCTAAAGTCAAACCTAAAAGAAGTATCATTTTTATCTCTTTTAGCGGAGAAGAGGAAGGGCTGTTAGGCTCTAAACATTTTGTGTCTCATTTGCCGGTTCAAAAAGACGCTGTAAAAGTAATGTTGAATATGGATATGGTAGGAAGGCTAAATGAAGAGAGGCAAATTTACATGGGGGGCGCCGGGACTTTTCCAAACGGATTAGAATTGATGAAGAAATTAGGAGAATGCAGTACTCTTAATCCGGTTATACATGCCGGTGAAGTGGGAGGTTCTGATCATGTCTCATTTTATAAAGCTGGTATTTCTGCTGTAGGATTTCATACCGGAGGCCATCCGCAATATCATACACCCGAAGATGACATTGAGTTAATAAATTGTGAAGGAGGCGCTTTGGTAGCTCAATATATTTATAATGCTTTAGTAGCAATTGCAAATGATCCGCAACAACTGTATTTTATTAATCAGGATTAATTAATAATGATACTTCTGGGCTTTTTTAAGTCCTTTGTAAAATTCTAAGATTATAATAGACCCACTCAATTCGAGTGGTTTTTTTGTTTTCGATATCTCGTCCTAAAAAAAAGTAATCAATATTTAAAAAGTTGAGGATTAAGCAAAAAGAAGATTCTGGATACCTGTTTTTGGCTGATACCTGTTTTAAAATTATTTAAGAAAAATATTACTATTTAATTTGCGATAAATGTTCATTTTTGTTTAAAAAAATGAACATATAATATTTTAAACATAATTTATTAAAAAATTACAGGTGATTTGTTCGTTATTGGAAATATAGTTCAAAAAACGGATAATATAGTATTATGATGTGGTAATATAAGCATTTTGGCCGACTCTCATTTAACATAACTTTACAAATGTTAAACGTACACAAACCAAACTGTTTTAATTATGAAACCAACCACACAAGTTATTAAACGCACTGTAACATCCTCTTATAGAGATAAGATGTTCTGTGCAATTTTATTTTTGTTTGTTGTTTTTAGCGCCTTTTCTCAACAGAAATACAGCGGAAAAATTACAGACGTAAATAACCTGCCTCTGCCAGGAGTGTCAGTTTTAGAGAAAAACACAACCAATGCAGTTACAACTGATTTTGATGGGAATTTTGAAATTACTACTAAAGGGAACGATGTCATATTAGTTTTTTCTTATGTAGGATTAAAAACTAAAGAACTAAAACCAGACGGCAAGACTCTTAATGTAATTTTAGAATCTGACTTAAATGAATTGACAGAAGTTGTTGTTGTAGGATACGGAACTCAAAAGAAAGAAAGAGTAACCAGTGCTATTGCAAGTATAAAAGAAAAAGATTTTACAAGAGGAGATATTAGAGATGCCTCTGATCTTATTAGAGGTAAAGTAGCAGGTTTGACCATTACTAATGGCTCCGGAGATCCTTCGGCGTCCTCAAATATTTCTTTGAGAGGAGTTTCTACTTTAAAAGGAGGGACAGGACCTTTGATATTGATTAATGGTGTGCCGGGAGGTATTGATACCGTTTCTCCAAACGATATTGCTTCTATAGATGTTTTAAAAGATGCTTCAGCTGCTGCTATTTATGGAACAAGAGGGGCAAATGGAGTAATTCTTATTACTACAAAAACTGTAAATAAAGATATACCATCAACCATTACATATTCAACATTTGCTTCTATATCTAATTTTGCGAATAAGGCTAAATTTCTGGATGCCGGTCAGCAAAGAAATTTGCGTTCTCAGGGATTCAGTATACCTTTTAAGGATGGCGGCGCCAGTACAGACTGGTTGGATGAAATATCAGGAAGCGGATTTACTCAAAATCACAATTTAGCTTTCAAAGGAGGGAATGCAAAGACCAATTATATAGTAAATCTTAATTATGTAGATCAGTCAGGAGTTTTTACGAATACATTTAATAAAGAATATAGATTTTCATTTGATGTTAATCATAGCATGTTCAATGACAAGCTGAAAGTTAATTTAAGCTTACTCAATGGGACACGAGACATGGGACTTGAAGAAGGAATCGTTGGCTATGCTTACAGACAGGCCATGATAAGAAACCCTACTGCTCCAGTATATAACGCGGACGGTACTTATGATGAGGGTAATACGGATTCTGGTAAGTTTCAATATTACAACCCCGTAGGTATTATAAATGAAACTACACAAGACAGAAATGAAACATGGCAAAGATTTACAGCCAATCTGACTCTTGATTTATTACCTGGATGGGATGCGGGAGCCATGTTTGCAATAAATAAAAATACAGGTTTGAACGGATATTCTGAAAGTAAACAACATTATTCAAATACGATTAATAAACTAAATGGGGTAGCGAGAAGGGACACTGGGACAACAGATAATGATTATATGGAATTAACAACCAAATACCATAAAAAGTTGGATAAGCATGAGTTTACAGTTTTAGGGGGTTATAGTTATCAGTATAGTGTAAATGAGGGATTTTCAGCTTCTAATTATGACTTTCCAACAGATTCTTTTTCCTATAATAATTTGGGAGCAGGTAATGCTTTGAGTGATGGAAAAGCAGGCATGGGCAGCTATAAGAACGACAATAAGTTAATCGGATTCTTTGGAAGGATTAATTATGATTTTAATGATAAATACGATTTGTTATTCAGTATCAGAAGAGAAGGTTCTTCTAAGTTTGGAGATAATTACAAATGGGGTAATTTTCCGGCGGTTTCTGCAGGATGGAGTATTAACAAAGAGTCTTTCCTAAAAGAGGTTGCCGCTGTAAATAATTTGAAATTAAGAGCAGGTTATGGAGTAACGGGAGTAATTCCAAGAGACTCATACATGTCTAAAACGTTGTATAATTATTCAGGTTATTTCTTTGATGATGGAAAATGGGTAAAAGGTTTAGTACCTGTAAGTAATCCTAATCCTGATTTACGTTGGGAAAAAACGACAGAGATAAATATAGGTCTTGATTTTGCTTTTTTAAACAATAGAATTAGTGGAAGTTTTGATGTGTATAACAAAAAAACAAGCGATATGCTGTGGGATTATGCTGTTCCGACTCCTCCATATTTATATTCCAGTATAACTGCTAATGTAGGGAAAATGGAAAACAAAGGATTTGAGTTGCTTCTTAATATTGTCCCTGTTAAAACAGAGAATTTTGTATGGAACTCTTCAATGACTTTTTCACACAATAAAAATAAGTTAACCAGTCTTTCAAATGATTTATTCCAAATTGAAGGAGATTATCTAAATTGGGGAAACACAGGAGACCCTATTTCATTTTCAACGCATAGATTAGAAGTTGGACAATCAATTGGTAATTTTTGGGGACTAAAATCGGTAGATATTACAAGTGATGGAAAATGGATAGTTGAATTGCCTGATGGTACAAGACAAACGCTTACTACTAGCATGTATAATGATAATAACAAGCAGTATTTAGGAAATGGTATACCGCAATATTATGGAGGGTGGACCAATACTTTTTCGTATAAAAAATTCGATTTGAGTATGGTATTAACAGGAGCTTTCGATTTTGAAATCCTAAATACACAGCGTATGTTTTATGAAAACCCTACAATTGCCTATAATATGTTAGATACAGCATACGATAAAGTGTATGGCAAATCTGTATTGAATTATAATCAAACCTACGTAAGTTATTATATAGAAAAAGGTGATTATGTAAAGGTGGATAATATAACCTTGTCTTATAATTTTGATGTTAAGCCTTTTAAAGTGATTAATGCAATGAGATTGTATGTGTCGGGCAATAATTTAGCCACGTTTACAAAATACAAAGGTTTAGATCCGGAGATAAAGAGAGAAGATCCTTTGTCACAAGGAATGGATAACAGAGATAAATACCCGTCTACGAGATCTTTTACTTTAGGTTTAAATGTAACTTTTTAAATTGAATCAAAATGAAAAATAAAAATATAATGTATAAAATCCTTGTTTCCGGCTTGATTCTTTTAGGAACAGGATGTACCAATTTAGATGAGACTGTTTATGATAAAGTGGTTGCAGAGGATACTAAATTTACTAAAGACGATTTAAATAGTATTGTTGCTCCGGCTTACAATTCGTTTAGACAAATTTATGCAGATTGGGATGCTGCTTTTAACCTGTATGAAGATTCGTCAGATTTGATGGTAACACCGCAAAGGAATGGTATCGGCTGGGGCGATTATTACATTACCATGCACCAGCATACTTATGAGGCTCCGCTTCCTCATGCAGAGGGGAACTGGTTTTATTTATTTAATGGTGTAAATAATGTCAATAAAGCTATTTTTCAGATAGAACAAATACCGGATCTTGAGAATAAAGAAGCTATTTTTCAGGAATTGAGAGCTTTAAGAGCGATTTATTATTACTTGTTATTAGATAATTTTAGAAATGTGCCTATTGTAACTAAATATGATTTCCCAAAAGGATATTTACCTACTCAAAATACAGGAAAAGAAGTATATGATTTTGTAGAAAGTGAACTTAAAACAGCCTTACCTTATTTAAGTGAAAAGACTGACGGATCTACTTATGGAAAAATTACAAAGTGGGCTGTTAAAATGACTTTAGCAAAATTATATTTGAATGCAGAGGTGTATATAGGTACGCCTAAATGGGACGAAGCTTTGGCTCAGGCTGATGATGTCATAAAAAATGGCGGTTTTTCATTATGTACAAACTACCTGGATAATTTTAAAATAAAAAATGAAACCTCGCCAGAAGAGATATTATCTATTCCTTTTGATCAGATTAAAGCTCCAGGAACAAGCTGGCCGTTCAGAACACTGGCAGCCCCAAGTCAGGCAACTTACGAATTGGCCGGAGGGCCTTGGAATGGGACTGGTGGGATACCTCAGTTTATAGATACCTATGACCCGGATGATCAAAGGCTAAAAGACTGTTGGTTAGGCGGAAAACAGTTTACGAGTAAAGGTGAACCAATAATGGTAAATGGGACACAATTTGAGTATATTAATTATATGACAGATGTTAATGGTTGTGAACCGAATGAAGGTTTCAGAATGGTCAAATATGAAATCGGTACAGGTGAAGTTGCTCAATCAAGTAATGATGTTCCATTTTACAGATTGACTGATGCCATGATGATAAAGGCTGAATGTTTATTAAGAACGGGTGATGCTGCCGGAGCAGCTGCAATTGTTACCCAGATTAGACAGAGAAATTTTAAAAATACGAATCCGGCCAAAGCTACTGTTACAGGAGCGAAACTTTTAGGAGGAAGTGTTTATAAATACGGTACTTATAAGGCAGGAGTAATTACAAATTACGAAGGAGGAGACGATATTAAATATGGCGGTTTTCTTGATGAATTAGCTTGGGAATTTGTTGGTGAAGCTCATAGAAAACAAGATTTAATTCGATTTGGTGTATTTTCAACAAAATCATGGTTTTCAAACAAAGCGAATCCTGATGGCGCTTTCAGAGCTATTCTTCCAATACCACAGGTTCAATTGGAAAGAAATAGTAATTTAAAACAAAATCCGGGATACCTGCCATAAATATAAAAGCATTATAGTTGGTTGCTTGTAATTAGTAAGTGTGTGAAAAGCTATTCCTTTTAGGGATGGCTTTTCATTTTAAAGTAATATCATTATGAAATATAAAATAGAGATCATAAAAATTTGTTTTTGCCTGATTGTTTTTCAAATCGCAATTTCATGTAAAACAGGAAGTAAAACAGTCAATGCAGAGATAAAACAAAATTATTCAGTTTCTTTTAAAGACCCTGAATCTCATTATCTCGAAGTAGTTTTAGATTTTGATCAGCTAAAAACGAAACAAACCAATTTAGTGCTTCCGGTCTGGACACCGGGATATTATCTGATATTGGATACACCTCGTTATATTGTAGATTTTGATGTCACAGATGTTAATGGAAGCAAAATCAAATGGAGCAAAAAGTCTAAAAACTGCTGGGTTGTCGAGAACGGGGAAAATGCTAAAATAACCGTCAAATACCGCGTTTTTGCCAACAAAAAATCGGTTGCAGAATCTTATGTCGATTCAGAAAAAGCGTTTTTAATGCCCAATACGATTTTTATGCACGTAGAAAATTTGCTTGAGAATCCGGTAAAACTGACTGTGAATCCATACAAAAACTGGAAGAAAGTTTCAACCGGATTAAAACCAATTAATGAAAGCGGTTTCACTTTTACAGCAAAAAATGTGGATATTTTTTACGACAGTCCAATTTACCTGGGCAATCAAAAAGTAATCAATTTTGAACATGAAGGGAAATCATATTCTTTAGGAATTACAACTCCACAAGGATTGAACGAAGAAAAATTTACATCAGATCTGAAAAAAATAATGACAGCAACAACGGCTATCATGAAAAAAGTGCCTTACGATTATTACAGCTACATCATGATGGAAGCGGGTGGAGGCGGTCTTGAACATTGGAATTCACAGGCTATATTCACCAATGGAACTTTCGATTTTAAATCGGATGAAGAATATACCGATTTTCTAAATTTTGTAACGCACGAATACTTTCATCTTTATAATGTAAAAGCAATTCGTCCGATTGAATTAGGTCCTTTCGATTATAACAAAGAAAACTATACTTCAATGTTATGGGTTTCTGAAGGTTTTACGGTGTATTACGAATACATTATTATGATGAAAGCAGGTTTACTTAATGGCAATGAAGCTTTAAAGTATATTACAGAATCCATAAAACGATACGAAAATATTGAAGGAAATAAACACATGTCTTTAGCCCGATCCAGTTTTGATATCTGGTTGAATTTTTTTAATCGTGAAAGTAATGCACAGCAAACAACTATATCGTATTACAACAAAGGTCCAATCATTGGCTTTTTGTTAGATCTGGAAATCAGGAACAATACGCAAAACCAAAAATCCTTAGATGATGTGATGCGTTTTTTATACAATGAATATTATGAAAAGAAAGGAAGAGGATTTACAGAAGCCGAATTTTGGCAGGTTGCAGAACAGATTGCAGGAAAATCTTTAGTAGAAATAAAAGATTATGTAAATACAACAACTGAAATAGATTATCCAAAATATTTAAACTACGCAGGGCTTCAAATCGATTTGAGTCCGATAAATACTTCTGCTAATAAAGAAAATGTAATCGAAAGAAGTTTTGAGATAAAGGAATTACCTGAAGCCTCGGGTTTACAATTACAAATTAGAAAATCGATTTTTAAAATCGATTGAAAAAAATAGTTTGATTATAAAAGCATAAAATCTGGAGTAAAACAGTATTTATAACTTAAGGAAATTGGTGTCATCCTGAGCGGAATCGAAGGCTTTTGTACACGAAGGGGCTTCGACTCCGCTTAGCCTGACACTATTTTTAATTTCACCCAACGGGTTATTTTTTAAATTTAAAGACACAGATTAAGGAATTAAAATAAAATCTGCCGAATCTGCGAGCTTAAAAAAACTTAAAACTGTGCACGATAATGTGAAGGCGAAATCCCTTTCAGTTCCTTAAACTTTCTGTTGAAATTGGCAATATCCTGAAATCCGCACTGCTCGGATATAGAAGCTATTGAAAGGTCTTTTTTATGATGCAGCAATTTACAGGCATTTTCAATCCTGATTTCAATCAGAAACTCAAAAAAGGTTTTATTGGTGCGCTTTTTAAAATAACGGCAAAAGGCATTTTTACTCATATTGGCCTTATTTGCTACTTCTTCCAGCGTAATGTTCTGATGAAAATATTCAATAGCATATTCAAAAACGGCACTCATTCTTCGACCTTCATCATCCGTATATTTTTTCTTGTAGACAAAAGATGAAAGAGGCGTTTTTTCAGAAGAAATAATAATGTTTATGATTTTTAAGAAAGAAGCAATACGCTGTATTTTATTCTGCTTTTTCAGTTTAAGAAAATGATGCACTATTTTCTTATGGTTCGAAAGGATTTTCATTCCGTATTCAGATTCCTTAAAAAAGTCATCCACACTGCTCATATCATTAAGGGCAAAAAAATCTTTTCCGAAAGAAGTTTTTGTAAAGAACAGTGTCAGCATTACAGATTCGGGACTTGCTTCGATATTGCTTCTGAAAACATGCGGCAGGTTTTCGCCCAGGACTAAAATATCCCCTTCGTTATAATCATTTATAGAATCTCCCACGATGAGTGTTCCGGCACCTTTTAAAATATAACTGATCTGAATTTCTTCATGCTGATGCAGCTGGTCATAAAAAACACGCTCAATATCCTCCTGATAAATCAGGGCTTCTTTCTCTGTTTTTGGTATTTTAAATGGTAAGATTTTCAAAGGATTGTTTTTTTGTTATGTAAATATTATCAAAAAAATCAGATTATACAATAGATGGGGTAATATAGTCCTGATATAAGCTAATAATGACAAAGATGCCTCTTTGAATAAGTTTTATTTTTGATAAAAATTAAGAATATGAAAATAAAATGGGAAGGCGTAATGCCAGCTGTAACGACTAAGTTTACAGATAAAGGTCAACTGGACCTCGTAATGTTCGAAAAAAACATTAAAGCACAAATTGATGCCGGAGTTAATGGAATTATCTTAGGCGGAACTCTAGGAGAAGCCAGTACATTAACCAAAGACGAAAAAGAGGTTTTAATTACTACAACTTTAAATTTAGTCGAAGGAAAAATTCCCGTTATAGTAAATATTGCGGAGCAAAGTACCAGTGAGGCCGTTACTTTGGCAAAACGTGCACAGGAATTAGGCGTAAACGGTTTAATGCTGCTGCCTCCTATGCGTTACAAAGCAACAGATTATGAAACGGTTGTTTATTTTAAGGAAATTGCAGAAAGTGTTTCATTACCTATTATGATTTACAACAATCCTGTAGATTATAAAATTGAAGTAACACTGGATATGTTTGAAGAGCTTTTGAAACTCGATAATATTGAGGCTGTAAAAGAATCTACAAGGGATATCAGCAATGTAATCCGAATCAGAAACCGTTTTGGAAACCGATTAAAAGTGCTTTGTGGTGTTGATACTTTAGCACTGGAAAGTTTAGTAACCGGAGCTGACGGATGGGTTGCAGGTTTAGTGGCAGCATATCCTGAAGAAACGGTAGCGATTTATAAACTGGTAAAAGCAGGAAGAGTTGAAGAAGCAGTAGCCATTTACAGATGGTTTATGCCATTGTTGGAACTGGATATTTCACCGCAATTGGTTCAAAACATAAAACTGGCAGAAGTAGCAACAGGACTTGGTACAGAAAACGTAAGAGCACCCAGACTTCCTTTGCAGGGAGCAGACAGAGAGCGAGTTTTGGCAATCATTGAAGATGCAATGAAAAACAGACCGGCTTTACCAGATTACAAAAATATTTAATTAAATTTTAAACGAAAGCGATGACAACAGGTAAAAATTATATTGGAGACTTGCTTTCCGCAAAAGGAAAAACAACGTTTAAAACCATAAATCCGGAACTGAATTCGGAAAATGAAACGGTTTTTTACGAAGCTTCTGAGGATGAAATTTGTCAGGCAGCAGTTTTAGCCGAAGAAGCTTTTAAAACATATTCGACCATTGCAGACACCAAAAAAGCTGAATTTCTGGAAGCTATTGCAGATGAAATTGAAGCTTTAGGCGATGTTTTATTAACGACTTATATTCAGGAATCCGGTCTTCCCGCCGGAAGGGCCAATGGAGAACGCGCCAGAACAACCGGACAGTTAAGAGCTTTTGCTACGATGCTGAAAGAAGGTTCCTGGGTAGAGGCCATCATCAATAAAACAGAAGGCAAACCTGATATTCGAAGAATTCAGATTCCAATTGGCCCTGTAGTGGTTTTTGGAGCCAGTAATTTTCCGCTTGCGTTTTCTACTGCCGGCGGAGATACAGCTAGTGCTTTGGCAGCCGGTTGTCCTGTAATTGTAAAATCACATCCGCTTCATGCGGGAACTGGAGAATTAGTAGCTTCGGCTATTATAAAAGCTGTCCAGAAAACCGGAATGCCAAATGGTGTTTTTTCTAATCTGAACAGCAGTGGAATTGAAGTTGGAAAAGCGTTGGCAGAACATCCGTCAGTAAAAGCGGTTGGTTTTACAGGAAGCATAAAAGGAGGTACGGCACTTTGTAAAATCGCCGCCAACAGACCTGTTCCGATTCCGGTTTACGCCGAAATGGGAAGTATAAATCCGGTATTGATTTTACCTTCGGCTTTAAAATCAGAAGGTGAAAAATGGGCGGTAAATTACGCTGCATCGATCACAGCCGGCACTGGTCAGTTTTGTACGAATCCGGGACTTATTTTAGGTATAAAAAGTAAGGAATTGGATGATTTTATTACTATTTTAGCTTTAGAGACAGACAAATTAGACCCGACCTGCATGTTACATCCGAACATAAAAAGTCAGTACGAAAGTCTTAAATCAGAAGTTCTTGAACAAGAAGGATATACCAAAAAAACTATTGCAGAAAAAGAGACAAAACCCAATTATGCCCTGCAAAGTATCATAACGGTTGACGGGACTACTTTTTTGAAAAACAGAACATTTCATAAAGAAGTTTTTGGCCCTTTTTCTGTTGTAGTCAAATGCGATGATATTCAACAGTTAAATGAAATTATTCTCGATCTCGAAGGGCAGCTTACAGGAACCGTTTTAAATTCGGATATAAAAGAATACGAAGATTTCAAAGAAGTAATCGAAAATCTTAAAAACAAAGTAGGCCGATTAATTTTTAATAATGTACCGACGGGAGTTGAGGTTTGTTCCGGAATGACACATGGCGGGCCGTTTCCTGCAAGTTCCGACAGTAAATTTACATCGGTAGGATTAACAGCTGTAAAAAGATGGGTACGTCCTGTAACGTATCAGGACTGGCCGGATCAGTTATTGCCGAAAGCGTTACAGGATAAAAATCCGTTGAGCATTAACAGAATAGTAAACGACATAGTAACCCAGAATCCTATTTAATATATGCCTAGAAAAACATTTTTTTGCGTTGATGCACATACTTGCGGAAATCCGGTAAGAGTGGTTGCCGGCGGAGGCCCTAACCTTGTTGGAAACAACATGAGCGAAAAGCGCCAGCATTTTTTAAAAGAATACGACTGGATTCGCAAAGGACTTATGTTTGAACCGAGGGGGCATGACATGATGAGCGGTAGTATTTTGTATCCGCCAAGCAATCCTGAAAATGATTTCGGAATTTTATTCATCGAGACTTCCGGCTGTCTGCCCATGTGCGGCCACGGAACTATCGGAACCATAACCATCGCCATCGAAGAAGGATTGGTTGTGCCTAAAATTCCCGGTAAAATAAAAATGGAAGCGCCTGCAGGTTTGGTTCAGATTGAATACCAGCAAACCGGAAAAAAGGTAGACTGGGTTCGTTTGACGAATGTAAAATCATATTTAGCCGCTGAAGGCCTTACCATTGATTGTCCGGAATTGGGCGAAATTGTTTTTGATGTGGCGTATGGAGGAAATTACTACGCTATTGTCGATCCGCAAAAGAATTTTTCTGGCGTTCAGGATTTTACAGCTGGTAAAATTGTGCAGTACAGCCAGGAAGTCCGTAAACGTATCAACGAAAAATATCCAAATCTTTTCATCCATCCCGAGAATGATACGATTCGGGATGTGAGTCATATGCTGTGGACAGGCGACCCGATTGACCCAACATCCTCTGGAAGAAATGCTGTTTTTTATGGGGATAAAGCCATTGACCGTTCTCCTTGTGGTACCGGAACTTCAGCCAGAATCGCACAGCTTCATGCCAAAGGAAAACTGAAAAAAGGAGAAGATTATATTCACGAAAGTTTTATAGGAAGCAAATTTATTGGAAGAGTCGAAGAAGAAACATCCATAGGCGATATAAAAGCCATCGTACCAAGTATTCAGGGTTGGGCAAAAGTGTATGGTTACAACAATATAATCATTGATGAAGATGATGATCCTTATGCCTTTGGATTTCAGGTAATTTAAAAAGAAACTATAATTCAGCGGTTAACAAAAATCTTGTCGCCAAATTTTAAATTTAGAATCATAATGAAAAAAGTAAGTATAATTGGCGGGGGAATAATAGGCTTATGTTCGGCTTATTATTTAGCTAAAGAAGGTTATGAAGTAGTGGTTTTTGATAAATCTGATATGAATGACGGCTGCTCTTACGGAAATGCCGGAATGATTGTGCCTTCACATATTATTCCGCTAGCCCAGCCGGGAATGATTGCTCAGGGAATAAAATGGATGTTTGATAGCCACAGTCCGTTCTATGTAAAGCCCCGATTAAATGCAGATTTAATGAAATGGGGACTACAGTTTTATAAACATGCAAACCTGAAACATGTCGAAAAAGCAATGCCCGCACTATGTGATTTATCACTTTTGAGTAAAGAACTGTATCAGGATTTTGCTAAAGAAAGCAATTCTTTTTTTTATGAAGAAAAAGGCCTTCTGATGCTTTATAAAACAGATAAAACCGCCGAAGAAATTCATCATGAGGGAAAACTGGCCGAAGCATTAGGATTAGAAGTTGATTTTCTTTCCAAAGAAGAAGTTTCAAAATTAGAAAAAGGCACGGCAACGAATGTAATTGGTGGTGTTCATTATAAAAGTGACGCCCATATTTATCCACAAAAATTCATGCAGTTTATCAAAGATGAACTGAACAGACTGAAAGTGAAAATTCATTCGCAGACCACTGTAAATAATTTTGTTGTAAAGAATAATGCTGTTGCAGAAATTGTAACTGATACAGGTACTTTTACAACAGACGAAATAGTTTTGGCAACCGGTTCATGGAGTCCTGAAATTGCTAAAAAACTAAATGTAAATATTTCAATCCTGCCTGGAAAAGGATACAGTTTCACCTTAAAAGATCAAAATCATAAGCCCTCAGTTCCATCTATTTTATGCGAAGGGAAAGTGGCTGTAACACCAATGAATACTGATATTCGTTTTGGAGGCACAATGGAGATTACGCATACAAAAGATACTAAAATCAATCAGAACAGGTTACAGGGAATTGTAAATTCAATAAACGATTTCTACCCGGATTTAAAAATCGAAATGCCAAAAGAAGAAGACACCTGGTTCGGATTCAGGCCTTGTACGCCTTCGGGAATGCCTATAATCGCCAGAGACAAAAAACTTAAAAATTTAACGGTGGTTACGGGACATGCCATGATGGGACTAAGTCTGGCGCCTGCAACCGGAAAAATAGTATCGGAGATTATTTCTGAAAAACCAACTTCTGTCGATACACAAATGTTTCAACTCTAAAAAAAATCAGCTTCATCTTATGTTAAAATGAAGCTGATTTTTTTTTAATAATGCTAAGTAACAAACATAGTATAATGTCATATTTTAAAATTAAATCAAAAGAGATAAAATGTTGATATTCAAATATTATCAACAATGTTGCTTCTTTTGACTTTATGACTTTTAAACTTTCGACTTACTTATTTTGATTTTAAATTATGGATCGAAAGAAGTTCTGAATCCTAACCAGGTTTAGAATTTGTGATATTTTAAAATCACCAAACAAACAAAAAACAAACAAACAAACCAAAAAATGAAAGACAATAACCAGGAAGAATTTAAAAAAGAACTCGGTCTTCTCGACGGAACCATGCTCGTGGTAGGTTCCATGATAGGCTCCGGAATATTTATTGTTAGTGCCGATATCGCCAGACAGGTAGGCTCAACGGGATGGCTCATACTGATATGGCTGATTTCGGGATTAATTACCATGATTGCAGCGATTAGTTACGGCGAGTTAAGTGCGATGTTTCCTAATGCCGGCGGTCAGTATGTGTATTTAAAAGAAGCATACAATAAATTAACAGCCTTCCTCTATGGCTGGAGTTTTTTTGCAGTCATTCAAACTGGAACGATTGCGGCAGTTGGTGTCGCATTTTCAAAATTTACAGCTTATTTAATTCCGGTAGTGGGTGATGAAAATATCTTGTACGAAATCGGTAGTTTTAAACTTAATACAGCACAAATTGTTTCGATAGTAATTGTTATTTTTCTGACGTATCTGAATACCAAAGGTGTCAAAAACAGTAAAATTCTGCAGACGATTTTAACCATTATAAAAATTCTGTCTATTTCAGGACTTATTATCTTCGGATTTACATTAGCAGCAAAATCTTCCGTTTGGAACGCCAACTGGGCAGATGCCTGGACGCCGCGCTCTTTTAATACCGAAAACGGTTCGTGGTTTCCAATTGGAACAACAGCTTTGATTTCGGGAATTTCGGCAGCGATGGTTGGAACTTTATTCTCAAGTGATTCCTGGACTGGCGTAACTTTTATTGCAGGGGAAATTAAAAATCCGAAACGAAATGTGGGTCTGAGCATGTTTTTAGGAACATTGATTGTAACCATTATTTATGTACTGACAAACCTGATGTATGTAGCTGTTATTCCGCTTAACGAAATTGCCGGCGCAAAATCCGACAGGGTAGCAGTAGTCGCTTCGCAATATATTTTTGGAGACATCGGAACATTCATCATAGCACTCATGATTATGATTTCGACATTCGCCTGCAACAACGGATTAATCATGGCAGGAGCGAGAGTGTATTATACAATGGCAAACGACGGTTTGTTTTTCAAAAAAGCAGCAAAACTTAACAACGCCAGCGTTCCCGAATGGGCACTTTGGGCACAATGCATTTGGGCGTGTGTATTATGCCTTACGGGAAAATATGGTGATTTATTAGATTTCGTCATTATCATCGTACTTATTTTTTATATCCTGACGATTTACGGAATAATTATTCTTCGAAAGAAAAAACCGGATGCTGTCCGTCCCTACAAAGCTGTCGGATATCCTTATTTACCATGGTTGTATATCATAATTGCTTCTGCAGTTGCTGTTTCATTATTGTTTACAAAAGTATCAACCTGTGGCTGGGGCGTTTTAATTATGCTGATTGGTATTCCGGTCTATTATTTAATTAAAGAAAAAGAAACTCTTTAGGTCTCCGAATAATGAGCTTCTAATTGGCTTTTAGTTATTAGTGTTTAATAACTGCTTTTTTCTCAAATCTTACTTTGGGTGGGTAATATTGTATTACTATGTGTTAATATTAACTCAGTCGGCTCAATAATTATTAATTATTTTTATTGATATGAAAATTATGAAGACAACGAATAAAAAAATAAGTGTCCTTTTAACGCTTTCATGGTGTTTGGTCAGCTATGCCCAGGGCACACTGAAAGAGTACAAGAAAGCAATTGCTGTAGATTCTTTATTTAAAAATAAGGTCATCAACAGTCCAAAAGAATTTCACTGGATTGGAAATGATTATGTATGGTACAGTAATAATATTAAAAAAGGCAAAGAATTTCTTTTGGTGGATACCAAACAGCAGAAACAATCCGCAGCATTTGATCATACTCTTTTTGTGGAGTCTTTATCAAAATTTTTAAAAAAGGAAGTAAAAGCAAAAGACTTGCCTATAGAAAATCTGGAGTTTGATAAAACCTTGTCAACTCTTGTTTTTACCACAGATACAGTAAAAATTTCCTGTAATTTAAAAACGTACGAACTCACTAAAATTGGCGCTTATAAAAAGCCTTTAAGAAATAATGACTATTGGGGCGGAAGTTTTGATGAACTGGGAAATAAACCAGTAGGTTCTCCGGATTCTTTGTATGTGGCTTTCATCAAAAATTACAATTTGTATATAAAAGATAAAAAGACCAAAACAGAAACCCAATTGAGTTATGATGGCTCCAAAGGATTTTACTATTCATCTTATCTGCAATGGTCGCCGGACAGCAGGAAAATTATGGCCTATAAAGTCAGACCGGGCGAAGAACATAAAATCTATTTTGTAGAATCGAGCCCAAAAGATCAGTTTCAGCCAAAATTACAAACGAGAGAATATTTAAAACCCGGAGATCAGCTGCCATTCAAAAGTCCGCAGTTGTTTGATGTGGCTTCGAAAAAACAAATTGCAGTTGCAACCGATTTATTTCAGCAGCAATACGATCTTTCAGAAATAGAATGGAAAGATGACAGCAGCGTTTTTACTTTTGAATACAATCAGCGTGGGCATCAGGTGTATCGTGTTCTGGAAGTAAATGCGACAACTGGAAAAGTAAGGGTAATTATCGAAGAAACCAGTCCGACTTTTGTAGAATACAGCGGAAAAAGATTTCGTCATAATAGTAAAAAAAGCAATGAAATCATCTGGGCTTCGGAGCGTGACGGCTGGAATCATTTGTATTTGTATGATGCGGTTACAGGAAAAGTAAAAAATCAGATTACAAAAGGCAATTGGCCGGTTCGTGGAGTGATTAAAGTAGACGAAGAAAACAGACAGATCTATTTTACAGCAAGTGGTTTAGACAACGATCAGGATCCATATCTGCTTCATTTTTGCCGAATTGACTTTAACGGAAAAAACTTTAAACGATTAACCACCGAAAACGGAAATCATAAAGTAACCTTTTCAGAGGATTATAAATATTATGTCGATCAGTATTCAAGGGTAGATTTGCCTCCGGTTACGGTTTTAAAAAGTACAGATACTCAAAAAGCAGTTTTAGCAATGCAGCAGGCAGATATTTCAGAACTGCAGCAAACAGGCTGGACAGCACCGGAAGTTTTTTCAGCCAAAGGAAGAGACGGCAAAACAGATATTTGGGGCGTTATCGTGCGTCCGACTACTTTTGATCCGAATCGTAAATATCCGGTTATCGAATACATATACGCTGGACCGCAGGATTCATTTGTCCCAAAGAATTTTCAACCGTATTACTGGGCGATGTCATCTCTGGCAGAATTAGGATTTATTGTGGTTCAGATTGACGGAATGGGAACGTCAAATCGCTCTAAAGCTTTTCATGATGTGTGCTGGAAAAATTTAAAAGACGGAGGTTTCCCCGACAGAAAACTTTGGATGAAAGCAGCAGCAGCAAAATATCCTTATATGAATATTGATAAAGTAGGTATTCACGGAACATCAGCCGGCGGGCAAAATGCGGGAGCAGCCTTAGTTTTTAATTCTGATTTTTATGATGTTGCCGTTTCATCATGCGGATGTCACGATAATCGGATGGATAAAATGTGGTGGAACGAACAATGGATGGGTTATCCAATTGGACCAGAATATGAAGCTTGTTCGAATACAGCAAATGCCGCACAATTAAAAGGAAACTTAATGCTGATTCTCGGTGAACTTGATGATAATGTAGATCCGGCATCAACCATGCAGTTTGCAAATGCTTTGATAAAAGCTAATAAAAATTTTGAATTAGTAACTGTTCCCGGAATGGGGCATTCTGCAGGAGGAGATTACGGCGAACGCAAACGCAGAGACTATTTTGTTCAGCATTTGTTGGGCGTTACACCGCCGACCTGGGAAGAAATTTATAATTAGAAAATCTCTGGAAAGAAGAAAAATAAAGGATTTTTAAATCGGAAGAAAAAGAATTAGGCATGAAAAAATATCAATTATTTATTTGTGGAATGTTAAGTTTTTGGGCATCATGTACCATAAGTTTACAGGCGCAAAACGGCGATCAGATTTTGGACGGAATCGGCGAAACAGGATTAATTGCCCGCTATGTTTTTGATGGTGATGCAAAAGACTGGTCCCGAAATAATCTGCACGGTAAAATTGAAGATTCCAAAGCAAAGTTCGTAAACGATGACCTGTTTGGAAAAGTACTTTCGTTGCCGGCAGACAGCAAAGCTTTTGTTTCGATTCCGGTTGATGGATTGATAGGAGAGGAATCCCTCAGTATTACAGGATGGATTTATTTGAGATCGTCACAAAAGGAACAGCGTTTTTTTGATTTTGGAAAAAACTCAAATTCACATTTGTTTTTTGCACCGTCAGGAACAGAAAATGAAACAGGAACCCTGACTCAGGTTATCACTGAAAAAGGAGCAAAGTATAAATCGCAGTCACCGGCACTTGAAACTGGAAAATGGAATCATGTTGCTGTTGTAATCAATATTCCATCCAAATCCATCAGCACTTTTGTGAATGGAATTTTGGTAAGCGAAACTAAAAATGCAGCACTTGATTTAGCAAAATTATTCGACTATAATACAGCATCAAAAAATCTGCTTTACATTGGAAAATCTCTGACAGACGAAAATATTTATCTGAATGCCAAATTACACGATTTCAGAATTTACAGAGTTCCTTTGACTGATAAACAAATTACCAGAATTTATAATAATGCTTTGAAAGAAGGTCAGGAAGAAGAAGCTCCGGAAGAACAAGTAACAGATTTGCCAAAATTTTCAGGAACAACACCACAGCTTTACAATCAATTCCTGACAAGTGTTTCAGATGTTAAAGTAGAAACTGTTTCGGGAACGCTTCCAAGATTACCGAATTATATAAAAGGTGTTTACAAAAACGGAATTCAGGGACCGGAAGTTCGGGTAATCTGGCCTTCGCCGAAGGATAATAGTCAGGTATTAAAAAGCGGACAATATACAGTAACCGGAAGTGTTTCGGGGACAGATTTAAAACCCAAAGCTATAGTAACGGTAAAAGAGGCGAAAGAAGCTGCTACGCCACAGCGTAAATTAGAGGCTTTCAAACTAGAGCAAATTTCATTAAATACAGATGCAGAAGGACAGGAAACTAAATTTATTGAAAACCGCAATAAGTTTATCTCAACACTTGCAACGACAGATCCGGATTCTTTTCTTTATATGTTTCGAAATGCATTTGGGCAGGAACAGCCAAAAGAAGCTGAACCGCTTGGGGTTTGGGATACGCAGGAAACCAAATTACGCGGACACGCCACCGGACATTATTTGACTGCCATTGCTCAGGCTTATGCGGGGACAGGTTATGACAAAACGCTTCAGGCGAATTTTGCTCAAAAAATGGAGTATATGGTCAATACTTTGTACCAATTATCTCAGCTTTCGGGCAAACCAAAAACAGCAGGAGGAAAATTTGTGTCAGATCCAACTGCTGTTCCATTTGGTCCTGGTAAAACATCCTATGATTCAGATTTGAGTCCGGAAGGTATTCGCACAGATTATGAGAATTGGGGCATAGGCTTTATCAGCGCTTATCCGCCGGATCAGTTTATTATGTTAGAAAATGGAGCTACTTATGGCGGACAGAAAACACAGATTTGGGCACCTTATTACACATTACATAAAATTTTGGCCGGTTTAATGGATGTGTACGAAGTAAGCGGTAACGAAAAAGCACTTGCAACCGCCAAAGGTATGGGAGACTGGGTGTATGCCCGAATGAAAAAACTGCCGACAGAAACGCTGATCAGTATGTGGAACCGTTACATTGCCGGAGAGTTTGGCGGAATGAATGAGGCAATGGCAAGATTGTACAGAATCACAAAAGATGCTCATTATTTAGAGGTTGCAAAACTATTTGACAACATCAAAGTGTTTTACGGCGACGCAAACCATTCGCACGGACTGGCTAAAAATGTGGATACTTTTAGAGGATTACATGCCAATCAGCACATTCCGCAGATTATGGGTGCGCTTGAAATGTACCGTGATTCTGATACACCTGAATATTATCACGTAGCCGATAATTTTTGGAACAAAACAGTAAACGATTACATGTACAGCATAGGGGGAGTTGCAGGAGCCCGAAATCCGGCCAATGCAGAATGTTTTATTAGTCAGCCGGCGACGATTTACGAAAATGGTTTTTCATCAGGCGGTCAGAACGAAACCTGTGCCACTTATAATATGCTAAAATTAACCGGAGATTTGTTTCTGTATGAGCAGCGTGGAGAATTAATGGATTATTACGAGCGTGGTCTTTACAATCATATTTTGGCTTCTGTGGCCGAAAATAGTCCGGCAAATACGTATCATGTGCCGTTGAGACCGGGATCGGTAAAACAATTTGGAAATCCGCACATGACTGGTTTTACCTGCTGCAACGGAACGGCAATTGAAAGCAACACGAAATTTCAGAACTCAATTTATTTTAAAAGTGCCGATAATAATACGCTTTATGTAAATCTTTATGTGCCGTCAACATTAAAATGGACAGAGAAAAACATAACCATAGAACAGACAACGGACTTTCCTAAAGAAGATTTTACACGATTAACTATCAAAGGAACGGGTAAATTCGATATTAAAGTGCGTGTACCGCATTGGGCCACAAAAGGATTTTTTGTCAAAATAAATGGCAAAGATGAAAAAGTAAAAGCCCAGCCGGGAAGCTATCTTACCTTAAACCGCAAATGGAAAGACGGCGACACAATCGAATTGCGTATGCCATTTGAATTTCATTTAGAACCTGTAATGGATCAGCAAAATATTGCAAGCTTGTTTTACGGACCGGTTTTGCTGGCAGCTCAGGAGCCTGAGCCGATAAAAGACTGGCGCAAAGTGACTTTAGACGTAAAAGATATTAGTAAATCAATTCAGGGAGATCCAAAGAAATTAGAATTTACGATCGATGGAGTTTCTTATAAACCTTTTTACGAAACCTACGGACGTCATTCGGTTTATCTGGATGTTACATTGAAATAACATCGTAAAACATTAAAAATCATCAAATCAAAAGCATGAAAAAATCAATTTTAAGTCTTATTTTATTTTTATTTATGATAACACCTTCATTTTCCAGTGAACTTATAGATGTAGTGAATACCTACCAGGCAGATAAAACGGCACTGCAAAATTTTTATTCCAATAATGAGTCGGAGGAATATTATGTGCGGTTTTCTAAATTTTATGAAGACTGGGCAAAAAAGGTAAAAAGTATCGATTTTAAAAATTTATCTAAAGATGGAAAAGTTGATTATTTACTGCTTAAAAATTTAATCAGCAAAGAGGATTATTTTTTGCAGATAGAGTACAAGGCATACAAAGAAGTGGCTTCGGTTTTGGATTTTACAGATGAAATTAATCTTTTTATAAAGGAAAGAAGAAGAGGAAAACGCCCTGTTGCCAGTCAATTGGCAAAAGCATTTGATGTGGCCGGAATTTCTATTGATAAAAAAACAGAACAGCTAAAAAACAAACCTTTTAAAGACTGGTTTGCAGCAGATAAAGCCGCAAAATCGGTAGTTTCTTTTGAGAAATCATTAAAAGAAGCTTATGAATTCTATTACAGCTATGACCCCGATTTTACCTGGTGGATGGAAAAACCGTATAAAAAACTATCGGAAAAACTCAAAGCCTACGAGGATTTTCTAAGAACCAATTATTCTAAGACAAGTTTAAAAGATGACGGAAGCGGAATTATTGGAAAACCAATAGGAAGGGAAGCCATCATTAAAAGTCTGGCGTACGAATACATTCCGTACACTCCGGAAGAATTGATTTCGACAGCTCAAAATCAGTTCGAATGGTGTAAAAAAGAAATGATCAAAGCTTCAACAGAATTGGGTTATGGAAACGACTGGAAAAAGGCATTAGAACACGTAAAAGATACTTATGTTCCTGCAGGAGAACAGCCTCAGGCGATAACAGATTTGTACAATAAGTCAGTAAAATTTATTGAAGACAGGGATTTGATAACCTTTCCGGAACTGACCAAAGAAACCTGGCAAATGATTATGATGACGCCGGAGCGCCAAAAAATAAATCCGTTTTTTACGGGAGGCTGGGAAATCAGTATTTCGTATCCGACTGAAGATATGGATCAGAAAGATAAACTGATGAGCATGCGTGGCAATAACCCCAATTTCTCTTTTGCAACAGTTCAGCACGAATTGCTGCCGGGACATAATCTGCAGTTTTTCATGAACAGCCGTTACAAATCGTATCGTCAGCCCTTTGATACTCCTTTCTGGATGGAAGGCTGGGCTTTGTATTGGGAAATCAATCTTTGGAACAAACAATTTCCGCAGACACCGGAACAAAAATTAGGAATGCTGTTCTGGAGAATCCACCGCTGTGCCCGAATCATATTTTCATTAAAATACCATCTGGGTGAAATGACACCACAGCAATGTATTGATTTATTGGTTAATGAAGTTGGTCATGAGTACGCAAACGCAGAAGCAGAAGTAAGACGTTCTTTTGCCAGTGGAGATGCACCATTATATCAGGTAGCTTACATGACAGGAGGATTGCAGTTTTACGCTTTAAGAAACGAACTTTTAGTCAAAGGATGGACAGAAAAACAGTTTCATGACAGGGTTTTAAGAGAAAATATAATGCCGGTAGAAATGCTCCGGATCTTGTTAGAGGATTTGCCTGTTGCTGAAGATTATAAAACAAACTGGAAGTTTTCGACTGATTTTAAATAGTAAAAAATATTTCTGAATAGCTTTTTATTCAGGTCTTAAAAAATAACGAATTATGAAAAAAGTAAAAGTATTGGCTTTAATGATTTGCTGCTTCATTGCTTCAAATAGTTTACAGGCGCAGGAATATTGGAATAAGATTAAAGCGAAAAAATCAACGCTCGAAATAGATAAGGGATTTACGACTTTAAACACAAAGTCTTTTGAAATCAAATTGTTGAAATCTTCTCAAACTGTTGCCGCTTTGTCGCCGGTTTCAGATAAAACTTTCGATTTTACACCAGGTGACCGACTATCGATTCGTGACAAAGATGGTTTATATCAATTGGGCGATATCAATCTTCGAATTAAAGCGACAGACGGAAGCTGGAAAAGCTATTCGACAGCTTCAAAAAGAGCAGCTGTAACGGCTTTAAATGTTTCAGGAACTATTTTGGCAGGAGCCGATCTTTCGAATACATTGCCTGCTGATATTCCGGTAACAATAAAACGTTTTTACGAAGAAAAAGACGGAAACTTAATTCTGCGTTTTGAAATTACCAACAAGTCAAATACCACTCAGGAAATAGGAGCTTTAGGTATTCCGATGATTTTTAACAATATTCTCGAAGGTAAATCTTTAGATGAAACACACCTTCACAATGTATTCTTTGATCCTTATATTGGTAAAGATGCGGGTTATCTTGAAGTAAAAAGATTAAGCGGACACGGACCGGCGCTGTTATTATTGCCGGAAACCAATATGCCTTTTGAAGCGTATCGCCCATTATTGGATGATGATACGCCAAGAAGTATTGTTTTTGAAGGTTTCCACGAATGGATGCCTTTTAGTAAAGCGTACGCCGATCAGGAATGGAAAAACGCTGAACAATGGAATACACCAACTTCATTGACTTTAAAAGCAGGAGAAGTTAAAAATTTTGCATTGAAATTTGTATTGGCAGATCAAATTGAAAATATCCAGTCTTCTTTAATTCAAAACGAGCGTCCTGTTGCAGTAGGCGTTCCGGGTTATGTTTTGCCTCAGGATGTTGATGGTCAGCTTTTTTTGAAATACAATAAAGCGGTGAAAGCTATTAAAATTGAACCGCAAGGCGCTTTAGTTGTAGAAGAAAAATCAAAAAACAAGAATGGTTATTTTCAATATGCGGTACACGGAAAAAAATGGGGAAGAGCCCGATTAACAGTTACCTACGAAGACGGATTAGAACAGACCATCAATTATAAAGTAATAAAATCAGAAGCAAACACAGTAGCTGATTTTGGACATTTCTCGACAACAGCACAATGGTTTGATGAAAAAAACGATCCGTTTCATCGAAACCCTTCTGTAATTTCATACGATTATGAAACCAAAAAGCAGGTAAGTCAGGACAGCCGTGTCTGGATTGCGGGTCTAAGTGATGAAGGCGGAGCAGGCGGCTGGTTAGGAGCAATTATGAAACAATTGATTGATCCAGACAAAGAAGAAATACAAAAACTGGAACAGTTTGTAGATAAAACATTGTGGGGCGGAATTCAGTACAATACTGCCGATACGCTGAAATTCGGCGTTAAAAAAAGTGTGTTTTATTACGAGCCCAAATTAATGCCGGAAGGAACATACAGCAAAGACGTGAACTATAAAACCTGGGCAGCATGGGATAAAAAAGGTTCTGATGATCCGGGAAGATCCTACAACTATCCGCACGTTGCCGCTGCACACTGGACGATGTACCGTCTGGCACGATATCATGAAGGTCTGGTTACGAATCACAGTTGGGACTGGTATTTAAAAAATGCTTACGAAACGAGCGTTGCGATGACAAGAATTGCACCTTATTATGCGCAGTTTGGACAAATGGAAGGAACGGTATTTTTATTGATTTTGAAAGATTTAAAAACCGAAGGATATACAGAAATGGCTAATGATCTGGAAGCTAAAATGAAATTGAGAGCCGATCATTGGAGAACATTAAATTATCCTTTTGGAAGTGAAATGCCCTGGGATTCTACAGGTCAGGAAGAAGTATACATGTGGTCAGATTATTTCGGCTATAATGATAAAGCAAAAATTACACTAGACGCTATTTTGGCTTATATGCCTACCATGCCACACTGGGCTTATAACGGAAATGCCCGCAGATACTGGGACTTTCTTTACGGAGGAAAATTATCAAGAGTAGAGCGTCAGATTCATCATTATGGTTCGGCACTGAATGCGATTCCGGTTTTGGAACAGTATAAAAAAACACCGGATGATTTTCATTTACTAAAAGTCGGTTATGGCGGATTATTAGGCGGAATTTCAAATATCACTCAGGATGGTTTCGGGCCTGCTGCTTTTCATTCTTATCCCGAAACATTACAAATTGATTATTTATCAGGAGATTATGGTTCCGGGTTCTTTGGTTATGCCGTAAATACCGCCACTTTTATTACCAATGAAAAAGAATACGGCTGGCTGGCTTTTGGAGGTAATGTAAAAGAAAAAGGAGATGAGGTTGAAGTAGCTATTACAACAGCGGCAAAATCTAAAGTGTTTATTGCTCCTAAAAAAGTATGGTTGACATTAGATGCAGGAACTTTTAATAAAGTAACTTACAATACTAAAACAGGTGCCATCACTATTACTTTAGATGCAAAAACAGCTTATACTCCAAATGCTTATTTAAGAGTAGATCAGGAGGTAAAACTGCCTTACGAAAAAGTGAGAGGTGCTTACAAAATTGCATTGAAAAACAAACCTGTTCAAATTAAATTATAATATGGAATGAATCAAAAATCAAAAACACCTTTCTTGAAAAAAGTACTATTTGTGTTATTGGGATTACTGGTTAGTTTAAATTCAGTTGCTCAAAAGTTTGACAAATATTTTCCCAAAAAAGACCTGACAACTGTTGGTGTCTACTATTATCCTGAACATTGGGATGAAAGTCAATGGGATCGTGACCTGAAAAATATTGCCGAAATGGGTTTTGAATTCACCCATTTTGGAGAATTTGCCTGGGCACAACTTGAACCTCAAGAAGGTGTTTATGATTTTAAATGGCTGGATAAAGCCGTAGAAATTGCGGTAAAGTATAAATTGAAAATTGTGATGTGTACTTCGACAGCGACACCTCCTGTCTGGCTGACGCGTAAGCATCCGGATATTCTGGCTACTTATGAAGATGGTACAAAAACAGATCACGGTTCCAGACAGCACGCTTCATTTTCAAGTAATTACTATCGAAGCTATTCTTTAAAGATGATCGAACAGCTGGCAAAAAGATATGGCAATAATACAAATATCATAGGCTGGCAGGTAGACAATGAACCTGCTCGTTTTCTCGATTACGGAGCTGATGCACAACAGCGTTACCGGAACTGGTTAAAGGAAAAATATAAAAACATTGAAGCGCTGAATGATGCCTGGGGAAATAAATTCTGGAGCGGCATTTACAGCGGTTTCGATGAGATTAATATTCCACTTCACAAAGAGTGGGGAATGAACTTGCATTCACAATTAGATCATTACCGATTTGCTGATGAAGAAACAGCCACTTTTCTGGATTCACAGGCAGTGACCATTCGTAAATATGTGAGCAAAGACCAATGGATCACTTCAAATTACAGATCCAATTACAATGAAAGTTTTGTGGGAATGAGCAAGGAACTGGATTTTGACTGTTACACTCGTTATCTGGTTTATGGGTCAAGTCTGGGAGTCGGAAAAAATGGGTATCGTTTAGGTGATTATACCGCTATCGGAATGTCTAATGATTTTTTTAGACCACTAAAAGGCATGTACGGCTGTATGGAACTGCAGCCTGGACAAGTAAACTGGGGGAGCATTAATCCGCAGCCTTTACCGGGAAGTGTACGTTTGTGGTTATGGCATGTTTTTGCCGGAGGCAGTAAGTTTGCGTGTACCTATCGTTATCGTGCGCCTTTGTATGGGTATGAGCAGTATCACTACGGTATTGTGGGTACAGATGGCGTAACACCAACTCCTGGCGGTACAGAATTCAGTCAGTTTATAAAAGAAATTAATACACTTCGAAAAAAATACGATGCCAAATCAAAATTGCCGGAGTACTATTTAAAACGTAAAACCGGAATTTTGTTCAATGCTGATAATGTAATGGGTATTGAGTTAAACAAGCAGACAAAAGAGTGGAATACGATTGGCCATTTCTTAAAATATTATAAAGCCGCAAAATCTATTGGTGCACCGGTAGATTTTGTCCGTGATACTGCTAATTTCTCCAATTATCCTTTTTTAATAGTGCCTGCTTATCAGATGATCGACCAAAAAATGATTGAGAAACTGACTTTGTATGCAAAAAACGGAGGAAATTTAATTTTGAGTTGCCGATCCGGAATTCAGAATCGTCAGGGGCATCTTTGGGAAGCTAAATTTTATGAACCCATGTGGAATTTAATTGGTTCTCAAATAGAGTCGTATGATTTACTAATGCCGCAATCTCCTGGCATTATAAAGTTTAATAATCAGGAATTTAGCTGGACAAGCTGGGGAGATTTATTGAAACCCAATAAAGAAACAGACGTTTGGGCAACTTACGAAGGTGATTTTTACGCTGGAACGCCTGCTATTATTTCACGTAATTTAGGCAAAGGAACAGTAACCTATGTTGGCGTAGATTCAAAAAATGGTGATCTGGAGAAACAAGTAGTAAGGAAGTTATATCAAAAACAAAATGCTGCGATAGAAGATTATCCCGAAGGAGTTATGGTAGAGTACCGTGACGGATTTGGTATAGCTGTCAATTATTCGGATAAAATTTACAACATTAATTTACCGGAAAACGCTCAAGTTATTTTTGGAACCAAAGCCATAAAAACTGCAGACGTACTGGTTTGGAAATATTAATATAACCCGTTGGTATAATTCACAACAAATGTCAGGCTGAGCGGAGTCGAAGCCCTTTCTATATAAAAAACCTTCGGTGAAGTTTATCCTGAGCAAAGCCGAATGGGCTCAGGAAGGACATTGATTTATGAAGAAGCATTAAAAAATACTTTACTCAAATTAATTTACAATATACAATGCTGAAAAACAAACTACTTTACAGCCTTATCATACTTGTTTTTACAGGAAGTGCTTTCGCTCAAAAAGATATTGACGTAAACAGTCCCGGAGCAGGAAATCCGATTTTACCGGGCTGGTTTGCTGATCCTACGATTAAAAAGTTTGGCGATATTTATTACATCTATGCCACGACAGATAATGAAATGCTGGCATCAGGCGCGCCTACGGTCTGGTACAGCAAAGATTTTAAAAACTGGTACAATTACATCATGCAAATCCCGTCTTTTTCGGCAAAATCGATCACCAATTTTTGGGCTCCCGATATTGTGGAAGGAGGCGATGGAAAATATTATTTGTATTTTGGTAACTGCGAAATAGGTTGTAATATTTATGGTTATGTTTCTGATTCACCCGTTGGACCCTGGAAAAAATTAAGCGAAAATGATACTCCGGTAATTTCAAATGGATATCCAAGAGAAAATTTTCCATCGCTCGATGCGCAGTTTTTTAGAGATACCGATGGTAAAATATACGGTTATTGGGGAACCTGGGTACATTACAATGGAGGTTATGCCGTTGGGGAATTAAACCAGAAGAATATGAGCGAAATGGTTCATTCTAAAAATATTCCTTTATCCCAGACTCCCGCTCCGTTTGAAGCCGCTTATATGATGAAAAAAGGTTCTAAATATATTCTGATGTATTCCGGAGCGTCCTGTCATGATGAAACGTATAATGTTCGTTATTCGTATTCAGATTCTCCTTACGGGCCTTTTACACCCGGAAAAAACAATCCTATTTTAAGTACCAATGAAAATCAAACCGTTCATGGTCCGGGACATCATTCTGTTTTACAGGAAAATAACGATTATTACATTGTCTATCACAAACACGATTACCCGATGACCAGAGGCGGACTGGCAAGACAGGTCTGCATTGATAAAATGATTTTTGAGAATGATTCGACGATTCAAAAAGTAGTGCCTTCGAGTAAAGGAATAGAAGATTTATTAAAATCAGATGTTCCGGAAAACATTGCTTTTCAGGCCAAAACATCAGCTTCTTCCTTTTATCATTTAAAATCTACTCAGTATGATTATGAGTACAAGCCTTCCTTTGCAACTGATGATAACAATGCGACCCTATGGAAAGCGGCCGACAATACTTCACCTCAATATTTAATTATCGATTTAGGTGCTGAGAAGAAAGTAAAAAGAGTAATGACCCAGTTTGAATTTGCGAGTTATTATTATCAATATAAACTGGAATATTCTGCTGATGGGAAAAAGTGGAATTTATATGCTGATAAATCTAAAAACCGCACAGCCGGAAGCCCGATGATTGATGATAATGATGTCACGGCACGTTATTTAAAACTGACCGTCTTAGCCACAGAAAAAACAGGACTTTATGCCGCAGTCTGGAATATTAAAGTATATAGTTCCTTATTTAATCTTCCGTTGCAATTGCGCAATTCAGCATCGAAAACAAGTCCGGCGGTAAAAAGTTCTAAGAAACTATTAGTAGATTTTGATGCCAATAAAAGTCAAACGAATTCAGCCATAAATTCTGTTTCTAATAAAGGATCGATTGGAGGAATTTTCACCAAAAGCGGTGATGTTTTTTTAGAAAAAGTAGACGGAATTAAGGCTTTTCATTTTAAAAACGGTGCTTTTACTTTAGATAAAGCAGTACCCAAAAGCTTAGCATGGAATGGTTCTTACACCATTGCAACCTGGGTTAAAAACCCTGAAGTAGCAAAAGAAGGAGAAATTTTGGCTTCCTGGTGTGACAGAACCGAATTTGGTCTGGCAAATTCATACAATGCTTTGGCTTATTATAGTGGGAATTATGGTGCAGGAGCTCATTTAGACGGTCATTTTGATATGAAGTATGCCAAAGTTCCCGAAGCCGATAAATGGCATCATATCGTTTTGACTTTTGACGGCGTTTTGGAGAAGGTTTATGTAGATGGTGTTTTAGATAATTCGCAAAGTATGCTTTTGTCTTCGGCGATTGATAAAGCCAAAATTATAATTGGTGCATCAGATATCGGAGAAAATTTCTCGGGTTTTATGGCTTCATTGCGTATGTATGATTATGCGCTTAATGAGCAGGATTTAATTAAACTGATGAATGAGACAAAACCTAAATAAACAAGACATATATGTTGAATGTAATTAATTTTTTTAAACGCATAGAAACATAGATTTATATAAACCCGTTGGGTGAAATAGAATAAAATAGCTTTATTTAAGGATTAAATCTAAGAGGATCTGCTAAAATCCTTTAAAATCTGCGTGAAATACTTTTGCGTATTAATTTTTCTCGCAGATTTACACAGATTAAAGCAGATTTATATATGAGTTAATACGATAGAATTGAAAAAAAATAATTTCACCCAACGGGTTATATAAATGAAAAAGAAGATAAAAAGAAACTGGTTTCTAACACATAGCCAGAAGTTTCAACTTCGCAGACCAAGGAGACAATTTAGAAACCAGCTATGTTTTTTAATGTAAGTGAAACTCTTTTTAGGCGTCATGAATCTATGTTTCTATGTGTTTAAAAATGATTGCTCAACGATTTAAAATTAAATAAAAATGACAAAAGGTATAGGCGGATCAAGCGCTGCAATCGAATTAGAAAAAATAGAAAACAGAACTCTCGATGTTCAGCCTATTCAATTGGAAGAATATCAGCAGCGTATCAAAAAGGCGGTAAGCTTAATGAAAGAGCTTTCTGTTAAAGCATTGTATCTTAACGCCGGAACGAATTTGTATTATTTTACCGGAACGCTTTGGAGTGCTTCAGAAAGAATGGTGGGAGCAATACTTTTTGATGACGGTTCTTTAGAATATATTGTTCCAAAATTTGAAGAAGGTACATTCAAAAAATACATGAAAGTTCAGTCAGCTATTAATTGTTGGGAGGAACATGAATCTCCTTATATTTTGTTTGGACAGTTATTGGAAGCTAAAAATGCTTCGGGGCAAATTGCCATTGATGAATCTGCTCCTTATTTTTTAGTAGATGGAATTTCAAAAGCAAATACTTCTTATGATTTTATAACAGCACAAAATATTACATCAGCCTGCCGGATGCAAAAATCTAAAAATGAAATTGCCATTATTCAAAAAGCAAAAGACATTACAATTGAAGTACAAAAAGCGGCAGCAAAAATATTAAGACCCGGAATTACGGTTAGTGAAGTAACAGATTTTATCAATAAAGCCCATATCAAAGCAGGAATTTCATCGGGTTCTTATTTCTGTATTGTTTTGTTTGGCGATGATACGCAATATCCTCATGGGGTTTCAGTTCCTCAGCCTTTAAAAGAAAATGAAGCAGTGATTATTGATACAGGCTGCAGATTAGAAGGCTATCTTTCTGATATTACAAGATCCTACGTTTACGGAGAACCTTCAGAAGAATACAGAACCATCTGGAATTTAGAAAAGAAAACACAGCTTGCTGCTTTTGAAGCCGCACAAATTGGTTCTTCCTGTGGATCGGTTGATGATGCAGCCCGAAAAACTTTGGCGGAATCAGGATTAGGCCCGGATTATAATTTACCGGGATTACCACACAGAGTTGGTCACGGAACAGGATTGGATATTCACGAATATCCGTATTTAGTCCGCGGAAGCGAAATAAAATTACTTGAAGGAATGGTAGTAAGCAATGAACCGATGATTTGTATTCCGGGAAAGTTCGGGATCAGACATGAGGATCATTTTTATATGACAGAAAACGGTCCAAAATGGTTTACTACGCCAATGTACAGTTTAGAGAATCCTTTTGGTTATTAAAAAATATTAAAAATAAAGACAGATGAAGCGATTATTACTTTTATTACCGCTAATTTTTTATTCAGCTGCGGAGGCACAAGAAAGTGCATTGATTTCTATTGATACTAAAAATTCGGCTTTGGTTTTAAAAGTGGGAAAAAACAAAAAGCTGTATCAAACTTATTTTGGTACAAAGTTGAATAACAGTTTAGAATATGAATTCATTTCGAAAGAAAACACAAAAAAGTTTGTGGTCAATGACGGCAATCCTTTAATTGATTTGCGTCATTCAGCTTACCCAACTTTTGGTACAGATAATTTATTTGAGCCTGCCATCAGAATGACTCATAATGACGGGAATCCTTCATTAGAATTGGAATATCAAAGCCATACAACAGAGAAAATCGATGAGAATACGGCAGAAACCATTATTAAATTAAAAGATCCGCAGTATCCTGTTTTTGTTGTACTTCATTATAAAACTTTTAGTAAAGAAGATGTAATTGAATCATGGTCGGAGATTCAGCATCAGGAGAAAAAATCAGTAATGCTTTATAATTACGCTTCTTCGGCACTACATCTGGATGCAGATAAATATTGGCTGACCCAATTTTACAGTGATGTGGTAGAAGAGATGCGTATGGAAGAAAGCCAGCTTACAAGAGGCGGTAAAGTAATCGATTCTAAATTAGGAGTTCGAACGAACATGTTTGCTGCGCCTAATTTTTTCCTTTCTTTAAATTCGAAATCGGGAGAAAATACAGGAGAAGTGATTGCCGGTTCGATTGCATGGTCAGGAAACTTTAAGTTTGCATTTGATATTGATAATAATAACGAACTCAGAATTATTTCAGGAATCAATGAGTTTGCTTCAGAATACAACTTAGAACCCGGAATAGTATTTAAAACCCCCTCTTTTATTTACACTTTTTCGAATCATGGAAAGGGACAAGCGAGCAGAAACCTGCATGACTGGGCAAGAAAGTACGGACTTAAAGATGGCGAAAAATCACGTTTGACTTTATTAAACAATTGGGAAACCACTTTTTTTGATTTTGACGAAAATAAACTGATCAATATGTTTACAGATGCCAAAACATTATGTGTCGACATGTTTTTGCTGGATGACGGCTGGTTTGGCAATAAATATCCAAGAAGCGGTTCTACATCAGGCTTAGGCGATTGGGAAGCCACAAAGTCAAAATTGCCAAATGGCATTGGTTTTTTGATGGAAGAAGCTAAAAAAACAAACGTCAAATTTGGTATTTGGATTGAACCCGAAATGGTCAATGAAAAAAGCGAATTATACGAAAAACATCCGGATTGGGTGCTAAGTCTTCCGAACAGAGAAAAGAATATTTATCGTACTCAATTGGTTCTGGATTTATGCAACCCGAAAGTGCAGGATTTTGTTTTTAAGGTCGTAGATGATATTATGCAGACGAAATCTGGTGTGGCATTCTTCAAATGGGACTGCAATAGAATGATGACCAGTGCTTATTCTGCTTATTTAAAAAATCAGCAATCTCATTTGTTTATAGAATACACAAAAGGATTGTACAAAGTTCTGGATAGAATAAAGAGCAAATATCCCAATCTTCCCATGATGCTATGCGCTGGAGGCGGCGGTAGGGTTGATTACGGCATGTTACACTATTTTACCGAATTTTGGGCCAGCGATAATACCAATCCTTTTGACCGTGTATTTATTCAATGGGGTTATTCTAATTTTTATCCTGCATTAGCGACCTGCAATCACGTAACTTCGATGGGAAATCAATCAATTAAATTTAAAACCGATGTTGCTATGATGGGTAAATTAGGTTTTGATATTCATGTTGGAGGATTAAAGGATAACGAATTAAAATTTTGTCAGCAAGCAGTTTCTAATTACAAGCGATTAAGTCCTGTGATTTGGCAGGGAGATTTGTACCGATTGGTCTCTCCATACGAAGACAGCAGGGCGGCATTAATGTATGTGAATAAAGATAAAACGAAGTCTGTAGTTTTCTCCTATACCTTACATCCGCTAACAGATCCTAATTACAGCCTGATTCGATTAGAAGGACTTGATGCTTTAAAAATGTATAAAGTATCCGAAATCAATATCATGCCAGGAACCAGAAATACTTTTGAAGAATCCGGAATGACTTTTTCAGGCGATTTCCTGATGAAAGTGGGTTTAAAAGTTTCTTCTTCTAAACAGGAAAGCAGCGTTATATTAGAGCTTACAGATGTTGATTTAAAAAATTAGACTTTGCATATTAGTTTTATTACCGAACATGAGTATTTGTTAACTGCTTGTAATACAGAATAGTATGTTTTTAAAATTAGGTAAAATAGTATTAAATATAGATAATATTGTCTTATAAAGACTATAATTTTGTATTTATATTTACAACTGCATGCTATACTTAACCTAAATAATTAATAAACTATGAAAAAACTGTTACTACTTGTTGTCGTTTTTCTATCCAGTTATCTTGCAATTGCACAGAAAACGCTTTTTACTCCCACAGAATGGAGCGACCCCAATAATGAATTCTATAATAAAGTTTCCAATACCAGGAAATACGAATCGACAAACTTTGTACTCTACTGGGGAGATAAGGTGGGGACAAATCCCGCCGTCTATGCTGACGCCACTTTACGATTTACTCCTAAGTCTGTGGCTGATACACTCGAAACCAGCTTTAAACGTTATATAACCGATTTGCATTTTGTAAGTAATGCTCCCACAACCAATTTTGGAAAATACAAGATTATTATCATGATGATGAACACCTGGAATTCTACAGATCCCAGATTACAAGCTTTTGCACAAGCGAGTTCTTTTAGTAATACAATTGGTGCCATGTTTGTACATCCCGAGGCAACCAGAGATGGTGGGGCATTATCTCACGAATTTGCCCATACGTTGCAGATGATGATGCGTATTCAGGAAAATCCCGGCAACGGAACTGCTTTTGCGGGATACGACTGGGGTGGTCCCTTTTTTGAAGGACATGCCAATTTTATGAGGGCTCAGGCATACCCTAAATGGGCAGATGTTGACGGCACTTTGACCAGATGGATACAGACTAAACATTTTATGTGGTCCTCAAACCGACACCATTACACAAATTTTCATTTAATGTATTATGTACAGGAAAAAGAAGGTTTTGATTTTACCAGAAGAATGTGGGCAGAATCCATAAACGAAGAGCATCCGCTTGAAACAATTAAGAGACTAAAAGGTTTTACACAAGAGCAGCTCGACGATTATCTATGGGGATATGCCCAAAGACAGCCAGCATTCGACTATCCGATTCAATGGAATTCTCAAATAAATACGACCAGTAATTTTGGTAAGACAATCAGAAACGTTTACAATAGTATAAAAACCAATATGCCGCGTTATACCAGCAGACAATACACACTGTTAACCAAAGTAGCAGGTACGTCAGATCAATACTATACCAATAATGACTGGGCTCCTCAGGATTACGGAATGAATGTAATTCCACTATACCCAACCTGTACAGGTACACAAAAGAAAGTTACCATTAAATTCAAAGGGCACACAGAGGTAAATCCTACCCAGGCGGGATGGCGGTATGGATTTGTAACAACAAAAGCAGATGGTACTGTATCCCGTTATAGTCCGATGTATAAAACGGATGGAGAAGCTTCATTTACTTTAAATACAGCTACAGAAGCTAATATTTTTCTGGTCGTTTTCTCTGCACCTAAAGTTCATGTCAATTACAATATGGATGTAGGTTATCCTAAGCAAAGAAGATATCCTTATGAGCTAAAAATCGCTAATGCTAATCCTGAAGGATTTCAGCCTGCAGCCAATTTTAGAAGTTTTCTTAAAACAAATGGACATTTGCATACCAATGGCGGAGGTTGGGTATCAAATAATGCAAATGTTGCGTCAACAGTGTATGTTGGTCCTTATGCAGTTGTCAGAGCCGGTACTATTTCAGGAAATGTCCGTATAGAAGATTTTGCAATGGTAGATGGAGGTACTATAAATGGTAATGCAATTGTAAGGGGTAATGCATGTATTTATAATGCAAATTTATCTAATAGTGCCATTGTGGAGGGAAATGCCTGGATGGAAGGAGGCTCAGTTTCAAATACAGCTAACATTAAAGGAAATGCCATGCTATTTGCAGGAAATTTTGGAGGTTCAGTTGTTGTTGGCGGTGATGCAGAAATAGGAAGCTGCTCTACTGCCGGGGTCTATCTTCAGTTTCCATACTGGAGAAATGGAAGAAACGAGTGTGATGGTAAAGGAGCAACTGATGCATCAAATATTGATATTAATAGTAATTTCACCAATTTTTCAGCTGCTCAAATGGCTTTTAGTACAACGCCAAACTGTACAGTAACTACACTTGCTGCCAGCAAATCGATTCCTGATTCTGAAGTAGATATAAGTATTTACCCAAATCCGGCAAATGAAAATCTAACAATTTCATTTATGCAAACCGAAAAAGTTAAAGTAACTGTTTCACTGTTTGATATGAATGGACGCAAACTGGATGTAATTGCAGACAAAACTTACGAAGAAGGCAGAATTGATATTCCTTACAGCTGTAATAAGTTAATTCAGGGATTGTATCTGCTGCAAATTCAGCAAGGCAGTAAAATCTACAGCAAATCATTTGTTAAAGAATAAACAGTATTGTTGTTATAACAAGGAAGATATATGAAAAATAAAAAACCTGTAAATATTAATTTTACAGGTTTTTTTTTAAGAATAATAGCTATCAATTTTCGATATCATATTTACTGCAAGAATTGATTCTGACCACCTGAATTCTTTATAATTTAAATACTAAATGTATTTTTTAATGTTTTTATTCATTTAAAGAGGGATGTGAAAGAATATTTCAAAATACAGTCTAAGCTTTTAAAATGAGTATCCTAATGTTAACAGCCAGTTAGAAGGTGCACCCGGAAAAAGACGAATATAATCGTAACCGCCAACCCAATACGTTTTGTCTAATATATTATTGGCATTTACCTGGATTTTAAATTTATTAATACTGTAATATAATGCAGCATTAAACAGCGTGTAACCCGGCAGTGTTTGTTTGTCGGTTTGACTTAATGTTCGTGTGGTGGCAAAATTGCTTCCCAAAGCAAGACCAAAATCCTTCATTACTCCCTCGGTAAAGTTATAACGTGTCCATAGATTACCCTGCTGACGAGGAGTATTTGGTTTTTGTCTTCCAATTTCAGATGCAATCGGGCTTTCAGAAATTGCAGCTTCATTATACGAATAAGCCGCAGAAACACTCCAGTTTCGTGTAATGTTTCCATTCACATCGATTTCAATACCTTTCGATTCTTCTTCACCTACAGCACGCATTAAATCAGGATTCGTAGTGTCATTTGCCGGATATAAAGTATTTTTTTGCTGAATTTTAAAAAGCGCAACTGTTACAAAAAGTTTTTCTTTGAACCAGGAAGATTTTCCTCCAAACTCAATCATATTACTTTCCAACGGATCAAACGGACCTCCTGCATTTGGATTTGATAAAGAAGAAGCTGTCTGAGGATTGTATCCTTTTACGTAAGTTCCGTACAAATTAATGTTTGGATTAACCGTATAAGTCAGTCCAAAACGTGGTAAAAAGGAATGTTGTTTTACTTTCTTTTCAGTAGTTTTTTTATAGTTTTCCTTGTCACTGTATTCGTCATAACGCACTCCGATTAAAGCCTGAAAAGCTCCAAACTTAATATGATCCTGAAGGTATACTCCGTATAAGGAATAAAAAGTAGGGTCAAAAGGACGCGCCGCATAAAAATATTTACTCATGTCTTTCAACTGTTGTGATCCGGATGGATTAGTTAGGTCAAAATGTGCTACGTTTGGCACCGGATTTCCTTTAGCATCCAGTAAATAATTTGCTTTATTAGCAGGGTTATACGTTGCAATTGATCCAGTATTGGCTGCATTTCTATATCCTGTAGCCTGCAATTGCGAACCTCCTGCGGGCACCTGTTCCTGTGCATAGTCATAACCCAGGATCAGGTTGTGGTCTAAAGCGCCCGTTTTGGCTTCATATTTAAAAAAGGTCGAAAGATTATCAATATAACGCTTGCGTTTACGCATAAAAACCTGCATTTCTATAGAAGTAGGAATAGTGGTTCCGTCACCTGCAGAAGCATATTTATTAGCACCACGATGTTCCAGAAGATCTTCTGTATAACCAGTACGTATGTAAGATGCAGAAAAAGACAAACGATCTGTAAATTGATGATTTAAAGAAGTCGTTACAATATAGGTCTCTTCATTTAAATAATCGTTGGTAGAGTTTAATGAATTGGAGATTTTGGTAGAGTATAAATCATCTTCATAGGTTGATTGTCCACGATCCAGGATACTTTTGGAGCTGGTGTAAATCAAATCAAAGTTCACACTCGTTTTTTCATTTGGCAGGAAAGACAGAGAAGGAGCAAGTACAATATTTTTATCGAATTGTAAATCCCGGAATGAATTGGCATTTTCATAGCCTAAATTCAATCGGTACAAAAGCGATTTATCTTCGGTTAATGGTCCTGTAAAATCTGCTAAAGCTCTTAAAGTATTAAAACTTCCGGTAGAAAAACTGACGCTGTTGGCAGCCTGATCCAGAGGTTTTTTAGTTACCCTGTTGAGTACACCACCCGGGGAGGCGTTTCCAAACAAAGCAGATGAAGGTCCTTTTAAAACTTCGACACGTTCCAGATAATTGGCAAGCGGCTGTTTCCAGAATCCTGTAGAAGTTCGCATTCCGTTTAGCAATTGCGTGTTGCTTCCTCCATTGATTCTGAAACCTCTGATGGAAATGTCATCATAGAAAGTAAACTGGCTCACTCCACTAAAGTTTTTTACAACCTCTCCTACGCGAATAGCTCCCTGATCTGCAATTAATTCTTTGGTAGCGTACGAAACGGCCTGAGGTAAATCTTTAAGGGCAATTTCTGTTTTGGCACCAATAAAAGATTTTGTATTTCGGTATGATTTCTCTTTGCGCCCTGTGATTTCTACCGTCTGCAAAGTATTGATGTTTTCCTGTAAAATTACCGAAATTTCCAGTGCTTCATTTTCATGCAGTTCCACCATTTTTTCCTGAACAGAAAAGCCCATCGCTGAAAAATAAATGGTGTAATTGCCAGGTAAAAGGTTACTGATTTCAAAATTTCCTTTGTCATCAGAAATAGTATTCTTTTTTAGGCTTTTTATGGAGACAGAAGCATAAGAAATGGCTTCGTTGTTTTGGGAAACAATTTTTCCGGTAATTGTGGCATTTTGTGCCAGACCTATATTAAATAGTACCAGCAGCATTAAGGAGAATGTAATCTTCATAGTGGTTATTTATTTTAAACCGCAAAATTATACTTATTTAGATTAGATACAAATAATATTTCATTAATCTATATCTATAAGTTGGTAATCTGAATTACTGAGGAGAGGGAAATGGTTGAAGAATTTTGTTAAGCAGATTTAATACTTTTTTTTCAACTTAAGTTGAATGTTTGCTTATTAATTGTCTAAAGTTCGATTTAAAAGAAATCTACCTTCCTGACTCCTCTGAATTGTGATATAAAAGCAAGTTTTTCAGAATAATATAATTTCGTTCAATTCTGTTACAATGTGAATGTGTAAGATTTTTTTTGTAGTTTAGTGTGAGTTAAAACTTAAGAGATTACAGATGAAATCATTTAAAATTTTTTTAGTTGAAGATGATCCTTTTTTTGGAGAAACTTTAAGATATCACCTTAAATTAAATCCTGATTTTGAAGTACTTCTGTTTAAAACCGGAAGAGAATGTCTGGACAATCTGTATCAGAACCCGGGCATCATTTGTCTGGATTTTGGTTTACCTGATATAACCGGTGATGTACTGCTAAAAAAAATACAACAGATTAACAATAAAATACCCATTATCATTATAAGTGGGCAGGAAGAAATTGAAGTGGCTGTTGACTTTTTAAAATCTGGAGCAAAAGATTATATCGTAAAAAATACCCATACCAAAGAACTGCTTTGGAATTCGATTATTAAGATCAGGGAGAACTTAAGTCTAATTGAGGAAGTAGAAGAATTAAAAGAAAAGCTGGAACAAAAATTTAGTTTTGAAAACACTATATTAGGACAAAGCGATGTTATAAAGGTCGTTTTTAATAAAATAAACAAATCCTTAAGCACTAATATAAACGTTTCTATCACCGGAGAAACAGGAACCGGTAAAGAGATTGTAGCCAAAGCAATTCATTATAACTCAGATAGAAAAAATAAACCATTTGTGGCCTTAAATATGGCCGCAATTCCAAAAGAATTGGTTGAGAGTGAATTTTTTGGGCATGAAAAAGGGGCTTTCACAGGAGCAGATCAAAGAATAATTGGAAAATTTGAACAAGCTGATGGAGGAACAATTTTTCTGGATGAAATTGCAGAACTCGATTTACATCTTCAAAGTAAATTACTACGTGTACTTCAGGAACGTGAAGTGACAAGACTGGGAGGCAAAGAAGTCATTAAGTTTAATGCAAGACTAATAATAGCGACTCATAAAGATCTAAAAGAAGAGGTAAGAAAAGGAACGTTTAGAGAAGATCTCTATTACAGAATTACAGGTCTTCCTATAGAGCTTCCGCCTTTAAGAGAAAGGGGATATGATGTATTACTTCTTGCAAAACATTTTTGTGATCTTTTTACAAAAGAAAACAAATTAAAAAGTATTACGATCTCAAAAGAAGCGAAAGAAAAATTACTTAAATACAAATTTCCCGGAAATATAAGAGAGCTTAAATCTATAATGGATCTGGCTTGTGTTATGTCTGAAAATAATGAAATTTCTGTGGATGACTTAACTTTTGAGAGTATAAACGCTACTGATTTTTTCTTGTCTGAAGAGAAAACCTTAAAAGAGTTTACAACTGAAATTATATTGTATTATTTAAAAAAAAATAATGAAGATGTACTTAAAACAGCCAAACAATTAGATATCGGAAAATCTACAATTTATAACCTAATTCAGTCTAGTCAAACAAAAAAAATAATGTAAATGAAAACAGCGACAGTTTTATTTGAAAATAATTCTTTTGTACGGGAATTTAACGATGATAATTTAGATTTTGGTGATTTAGACTTGGTTTTAGGTTTTGGTTCAAGAGATTTGTTATCAGATGAAAAAGTGTTTAATCAGTTAAAAAATAAATTCCCAGACACACAATTAATTCTTTGTTCTTCTGCAGGAGAAATATATGAAAATGAAGTTCTGGATAATACCATATCTCTCACTGCAATTAAATTTTCCTCAACGGTAATTAAAACTTTCGAGGTTGATATTGCGGCTTATGAAAATAGTTTTCAGGCCGGTTCATCTTTGGTCGAAAAATTTGATCAGGATAATTTAAAAATGATTTTGATACTCTCGGACGGCGGAAAAGTAAACGGAAGTGAATTGGTCAACGGAATGAATGCAGTAAAAAAAGAAGAAGTATTAATCGTTGGAGGGCTGGCAGGCGATGCCGCAAAGTTTGAAAAAACGCTGGTGGGATTAAATGAAATTCCGCAGCAAGGCAAAATTGCAGCTATAGGTTTTTACGGGCAAAAATTAGTCATGTCTCATGGCTCTTTAGGAGGATGGGAGAGTTTTGGACTGGAGCGGATTGTCACAAAATCAGAAAGTAATGTTTTATATGAAATTGATGGAAAAAATGTACTGGATCTCTATAAAATATATTTAGGAAAATATGCAGATGAATTGCCAGGCTCCGCATTACTTTTTCCGTTGTCAATCAAAATTGATGGAGTTGATGAACCTATTGTAAGAACTATTTTATCTATAGACGAAACCAATCAGACCATGACCTTTGCAGGTGATATACCCAAAGGAAGCAAAGTGCGTTTCATGAAAGCAAATTTTGACAGACTAATAGATGCGGCAAGTGACGCAGCTTCTTCATGTTTAGAGCTAAAAAGTTTTAATCCAAAATTGGCTCTTTTGATTAGCTGTGTCGGGCGAAAGCTAATTCTGGGTTCCAGAATTGACGAAGAGGTTGAAGCGGTTTCAGAGATTTTTGGCAGTAATACGATTATTTCCGGTTTTTATTCTTATGGAGAGATTTCGCCTTTGAAACCATTTGGAGAATGTATACTTCACAACCAGACTATGACAATTACCTGTATTAATGAAATAGAATAGTTATGAATCTTCATAAGCTTTTACAGAGACAAATTAATAAAAATGTACCTGCTGATCTTCAGGATAATCCATCCTTTCAATCCTTTATAAAAACGGTGAATGATTCTTATTTATCTTTTGAAAGGGATAAGGATTTAATGGATCATTCGTTTCAGGAAAGCGAAAAGGAATATAACGAAGTGAATCAGAATTTAAAGGAGGAATATGAATTAAAGCAACAATCTATTTTAAATCTTTACGAAAGTCTTACCCACTTAGATCAGGGATACGGATTAATAAATGAAGAAGAAAAAAATGACCTTCTCTTTATTTCAAAATATGTTAGTGAGCAAATTACCAAAAGAAAAGAAACCGAGAAAAAATTATTTGAAACCGTTCAGTTTTTAAAAACACTATTAGAAAATATTCAGTCAGGAATCTTAGTTGTGGATAATAATGATACTATTTTATTTGTAAATCAGCATTTATGTGATATGCGTAATATTAGTGCTTCTCCTGATGAAATGATTGGAAAAAAACCTAATGAATACATAAGTGATGCTCAGGTTCTCTTTAAAGATACTGCAGCATATAGAAAAAGAATCGAGGAAATTTTATTAAGAAAAGAAATCGTTACAGGCGAAATACTTGAAACAATAGACAATCGGTTCTTTGAGAGGGATTATATTCCTATTTTTATTGATAATATATGTATTGGGCACCTTTGGAAATCTACAGATGTAACGCAAAGAACTAAAAGCAAGAATTTGCTTAAGCAAAGTGAAGAGCGCAATAGGATCATTATGAATTCTTCTTTAAATGCTATTGTTACCATAGATATTAAAGGAAAAATAACTTTTTGGAACAATCAGGCTGAAATCATTTTTGGATGGAAAAAAGAAGAGGTATTAGGCAAAACACTAAACGAGACTATTATTCCTGACCGGCATAAAGATGGACATGTAAATGGCCTTAAATATTATGAAAAAACAGGTAAAGGTCCTGTTTTAAACAAACAAATAGAGCTGCCGGCAATTAATAACGTTGGGCATGAGTTTCCTGTGGAGATCTCTATCGTACCTTTAGAACAAAATGGCGAAGTATTCTTTTGTTCCTTTATGCAGGACATATCAGAGCGAAAAAAAACAGAGACTAAGTTAAAAGTTCAGGAGGAGAAATACCGAAATATTATTGCGAATATGAATTTAGGGCTTATCGAAGTCGACAATAATGAAATAATTCAATTTGCTAATCAAAGTTTTGCCAACATATCCGGATTTGAAATTGAGGAATTAATCGGTTTAAATCCTGCCAAAACATTCGTTTTTGGAGAGAACCTCGAAAAATTAAATGCTAAAAATAAATTACGCGAAAAAGGAGTATCTGATGTTTATCAAATTCCGGTAAAGAATAAAAGGGGAGAACTAAGATGGTGGGCGATTGGTGGTGCACCCAATTATGATGATAAAGGTAAATTAGTAGGATCTATAGGAATTCATCTGGATATTACCGAACAAAAGCAAATGGAAATTGAACTGGAGAATGAAAAACTAAAGGCAGAACAGGCTTCTAAAGCAAAAGAGGCTTTTTTAGCCAATATGAGCCATGAAATTCGTACACCTCTTAATGGTATAATTGGTTTTTTGAGGGAATTAGAGCGGCAAAACTTAACCGATCTTCAAAAAAAATATGTAGAAAACAGTACTGTAGCATCAAAACATTTGTTATCAATCATCAATAACATATTAGATATTTCTAAAATTGAGGCGGGAGAAATGTCACTTGAAGTTGAGGATTTTGTTTTTGAGAATGTAATAGGTAATGTCATGAACGTCCTTGAGCCATTAGCAAAGAAAAAAGGACTGAAATTATTAAAACAGATTTCCAATGATGTTCACAATGTGTTAAAAGGTGACATTTTAAGATTAGAGCAAGTATTATTTAATCTCGTTGGCAACTCTTTAAAATTTACCAGTAAAGGCAAAATATTCCTGAAGTGTGAAGTATTAAAAGATGCAAGAACTTTTCAGAGACTGCAAATTTCTGTTCAGGATACTGGAATAGGAATGGAACAAAGCTTTGCAGAAAATATTTTTAATAAATTTTCTCAGGAGGATAAAGCAATTACCAGAAAATTTGGTGGTACAGGCTTAGGTATGGCTATTACTAAAGAACTAATCCAGTTAATGAAAGGGAAAATTAATGTTCAAAGCCAAAAAGGTCTGGGAACTACAATTAGTTTTATTATTGATTTGGAAAAAGGAAATATTGATAATATTAAAAAAGTGCAGGAAGAAATTAATGTTGATATTTCAGGAGTTAATGTTTTACTGGTGGAGGATAATATTATTAATAGAATGGTCGCCATCAATTCACTGAATTACTTTAATTGTTTGGTTACTGAAGCTGCAAATGGTATTGAAGCAATAGAGATTTTAAAAAATAAAAGTTTTGATATTATATTAATGGATGTTCAGATGCCTGAAATGGATGGAATAGATGCAACAATGCAAATCAGGGAGGAATTGAAATTAAAAACGCCTATAATTGCACTCACAGCCAACGCATTTAAAAGCGAAGTTGATAAATGCAAAAATGCAGGTATGGATGATTATATTACAAAACCTTTTGAGGAATTTGATCTTGTTGAAACCATTTCAAAATATACTAATAAACACCATGCTGTAGATGATGCTGTCGAAGAAAAAAATGAAAAACTTTATGACTTAAAGTCTTTACACAGTATTAGTAGAGGAAATCCCGAATTTATTACAAAGATGATTATTATTTTTATTGATCAGATAAATGAGGTTATTCCAAATGCAGAATCCGCTCTGTCTTCTAATGATTTTTTAGTGTTGAGTCAGCTTATTCATAAAATTAAGCCTAGTATTGAAGCCATGGGAATCTCCAGTATTACTGAGGATATCAAAATGTTAGAAAAAATTAGTAAAGAAGGCTCTGACACAGAAAAAATTACCAATACTTTTTTTCAAATAAAAAATACATTACTTACTGCTATAGAACAACTTAAGGAAGAAATTTAGAGTAATTATCTGTTTTTTTTTGGAAGCAATTCCAAAAAATGGAATACGGAACAATAATATTTTTAAATAAACCACTGATTATCAGTGGTTTATTTTTTTGGCTCAACTATAGCTTACATGTTATCTATAAAAACTGATATCATGGAAACTAAAACTCAATTTAAATTTTTTATCGTAGACGACGATGTATTTTGTGCCAATGTGTACAAGCAATATCTCGATAATATGAACTATAACGACATTACACATTATTCTAACGGTAATGACTGCATTAAAAATTTACATCTAAAACCAGACATCATTTTTCTGGATCACAATATGGAAGATATTAATGGATTTGAAGTCCTTAAAAAGATTAAAAGATACAATCCTAACATATATGTGGTCATGATTTCCGGACAGGAAAATATTGAGACAGCGGTAGATGCTTTAAAGTATGGCGCTTTTGATTATGTAATAAAAGGAAATGATGTGTATGAAAAAATGGAATTTATTATAACTAAAATTATAGCTGTAAAAGAGCAGTTAAAGAATGCCTACCCGGGCTTTATTAAACGTTTATTGTCGATTTTTTAATTCAATATTATGTTATGAAAAAATTAGCCGCCATAGTTGTTATAGCCTTATTTTTTTGTTCCTGTAAGACACAGAATTTACTGGTCAATCAAACAGAAATTAAAGCTGATGAATCTTTTCAATACAACAAAGAATATCAATATACGATACGCAAAGATGATAAAATATCAATATCGGTATGGGGAGAGGATAATTTGAGTGTAGGTTCTGTTTATGGTATTTATAATTCAAATGAAGTGTATGGCAAATGGCTGATGGTAGATACAAACGGTACTATCGAAATGCCTAAAATAGGAACAATAAATGTTGAGGGTAAAACCATTCCGGAGTTAAAAGAAATGTTGAAAACAGCTCTTAAAAAATGGCTTATTAATCCAATTGTAGATGTAAAAGTGCTCAACAAAGAGATTATTGTTTTAGGAGAAGTTCGAAATCCAAACACAGTTGCGATAGATAAAGATTATATAACTCTTTTGGAAATAATTAGCAAAACAGGAGGATTTGAGTTTTATGCCAATCTAAAGTCGGTTAAAATCCTAAGACAGGAAGGAGAAAATGTAAAGGTTACCAATTTAGACCTTACTGTGGGAAATAATATATTAAATACCAATATACAGCTGCATCCTGGTGACATCGTTATTGTTCCGTCTAAAAAGAACAAAGAATTTGATAAACGAATAGCCACAATCATACCATTGACCACAACAATAAGTGCAGCGGCAATAATTATGGGAGTATTATAAAAAAGACAGATATGAATGAGAATTTACGAATATTAAAACCATTTTTCAGAGGACTGCCTATTATAATTTTGGCAGTTGTAATTTCGATTCTGGCGGCCAAAAAATACCTTAATTATGTAACTCCGATGTATGAAAGTACAGCAAAGCTAAAATTGGCTGATGTTCAGGAAGGGGTTCCCAGCGCTAATCTTTTTAAGGATTTTGATGTTTTCGCTTCAGCAAATAAAATAGCGACAGAAATCGAAGTTTTAAAATCATCCTTATTAATAGAAAAGGCTATTGATGAACTGCCATTTGATAAAGAAATATACAGAAAAGGCAGCATGCGGTCTGTAGAATTGTTCAGGAATTCTCCCATTTTGATAGAAGGCACTTTTAGCTCTGAGGAGGCACTTGATAAAAAATATGGTTTGGATGTGATTTCTAATAAAGAGTTTATATTCTTTTACCCGAATTCAAAAAAAGGTATAAAAGGTTCATTTGGAAAGCTTTTTACAATTAAAGGAGGCACTGTTTTAATTCATTTGAATGAACCTTTTATAAAATCTAAAAAAGACCTTAAAATTATTGATTTTTATGAGTTTGAGTTTTTAAGTAAACAAAAATTAATGGATAAAATCAATAAAAATCTCGATATCGTATCGGTTGATAAAGATGTTCCTGTAATACGTATAAATCTAAAAAGCAATGTACCTGAGAAAGCGGCTTTGTTTGTAAATAAACTGGCAGAAGTATATGTAAAAGATTATATAGAAAGCAAATTCAGAGCTGCAGATACTACAGTTGATTTTCTAAAAGAAGAGATTAACAGTTCTAATAAGAAACTTGCAGCTTCAGAAAATAATATTCGAAATTTTAAAGACAAAGAGCATATCATCAACATACCTCAGGAAACTGAAACAGATTTAAGAAAAATTGCACAGCTAAAAATAGAGAAAGCCAATTTGAAAATGAGCCTTGACGCCATTAAGGATTTAAATAAATATATCGCCAACCGTAAAGGAAATTTCCTTGATTTAGCTCCAAATTTTGAAGCTTTTACGGATCTTCTCTCTACAGAGATGGTCAAGAATATGAAGAACTTACAGGCAGAAAAAAAAGATCTTTTGCTTACATATACTCCTGAAAATGAAAAAGTAAAAGTGATTGATGCCAAGCTAAAAGATTTGACAGACTATCAAATTGAGAGCATAAAAAATACAGAGAATAATCTGCAGATAAAATATACTGAACTTTCACGAGAAATTAAAGAATCTGAAAAAGCTTTTATAGGTCTTCCGGAAAAAGAGAAAAAATTGGCCATTTTAAACAGGGATTTTAATTTATATGAAAAGAATTATAATTTTCTCAATGAAAAAAGAATTGATGCCGAAATAGCAAAATCAGCTAAAATTGCTTTTCATAAAGTAATAAGCCCGGCTGAAATTTCTACCTCTCCAGTTTCTCCAATTCGGGCTATAATTATCATTGTTGCAGCTATTATGGGAATGTTTGGTTCTATAGTATTAATCTATATAGTTCATTTTGCAAAAGCAAAAGTAAACGATACCTATACGATAGAAAAAAACAGTACAATTCCTGTCGCAATTGCAACTCCATTTATTAAAAAAAGAGAACAAACTGATGATCATTTTTTGAAAGAAGCATTGCAAATGGAACTAAAAGGGCTGATACAGCAAAAAGGTATCATAACCATTAGTTCTTATGACAAAACAAGAGAGCATTTGTTTCATTCTAAAAATCTTATCAGGGCTTTCTGTACTCAGGGAAGAAAGGTACTAGTAGTTGATACGACGGGAGAACTTCAGAATCAGGTAAATGACAACAATTATATCAATCTATCGGGCTCAAAATATCTTAGAGCGACACAGTCTGTATTTAAAAATGAAATTGGAGAAAAAATGAAAGATTACGATCTCTGTATCATTCATAACCAAAGTATAAAAAAAGGAAGACTGGCTCTGTTGTTTATGAGTTTAGCGTCTCAAAACTTTATAATACTTGATAGCCGAAGAACAGCGGAGAAGAGTATAGTAAACATTGAACTATTACAGGAAGAGTATCATTTGCCAAACCTGTCGTTTATACTCAATAAAGCAGGTTATAATCCAAGTATATTTTTGTCTGTGAAAAAAATATACAACAAATATTTTAACCATTAATTTTTACAAAATGGACTTACTAAAAGCTTTCATAGCCAAAGATTCTTTTTTAGCTTTTGTTGACCAGGTTATTAGCAGCGGAACCAATTTTTGCCTGACAATCCTGTTAGCTCAGAAGCTGGATATTAAAAGTTTTGGTCTGTACTCTTCAATAGTATTACTTCTTTATTTAGCAGTAAGTATTATGAATGCCCTGATTATACAGCCATTTCAGGTTATGGTTGCAAAAATAGAAAAGAGAAAACAATACATCACAGCTTTATTTCTTGGGACGGTCTTACTATTATGTATCCCCCCAGTATTTATAGTAATACTGTCCCTTTTTTTTATAAAAACCAGCTTGTTTCAGGTGAGCGCTGGTGTATTGATTTGTTTTGTTACAGGATTTTTGATTAATGATTTTTTCAGAAAATTACTTTTGGGCTTGTCCAGAATTAAAGAGGTATTAATTATGGATATTTTGTTCCTGATTTTTATTCCTTTTGTTTTTGTATTGGATGGAATAAAACTGTCGCAAGTACTACTTATTATAGGACTCAGTAATTTGATTGTAACCTTGCCGGGATTTTTATTTATGATAAAAAACTATGAAAAACCTGCTGCATGGCGATTATATGCTCCAGCTCATATTAAAGAAGGAAAGTGGTTGTTAAGTGTGGCAGTTGTACAATGGAGTTCAAGCAATTTTTTTATTTTGGTTGCAGGTATTTATCTGGGTATTGAGGCTTTAGGAGCTTTAAGACTCGTACAATCTTTTTTCGGCATAATTAATATTGGATTACAAACAATTGAAAATTATTTCCTGCCTAAAATAGCTTTATTATACCATGAAAATGTTATAGCAGCAAAAGAATATCTGCTTAGGCTAACTTTTGCGGGAGCGACTGTTTTTGGTTTATTAACACTGGTGTTTTTTATTTTTTCGAATCAAATAATAGTGATGGTAGGAGGTCAGAAATATCAGTATTATGGTTATGTCATCAAAATGGTAGCGTTGCTTTATTTTTTCATTTTCTTAGGATATCCAATACGAATTGCAGTGAGGATATTAATGTTGAATAAGATTTTTTTCACAGGGTACTTATTCTCTTTTATTACTTCACTGGTTACGTTTCATTTTTTATTAAAATATTCGGGACTTTACGGAGCTGTGACAGGGCTAATACTCAATCAAATCATTATGATTTTATATTGGAAATATCAATTACACAAAAAACAATTTCAGTTATGGAAATAATTCACCTAATTCTCGGAAAAGCAAATCCCCAAAGAATGAATGGGGTAAACAAAGTAGTGCATCAATTGGCAGAAAAACAAGCTGCTTTTGGAGAAAAAGTAGTTGTATGGGGCATTACCGAAAATCTGGAAATAAATTTTGAAGCCCGTAATTTTGAGACAAGACTGTTTCAAAAAAGAAAGTTTCCTTTTTTCTTTTCAAAAGAACTTAAAGAAGCAATAATCAATACAAAAGGCAACGCCATTTTTCATCTTCATGGAGGCTGGATTCCGGTATATTATACTTTGGCAAAATTGTTTTTTAAGCATGATATAAAATTTGTCTTTACACCACACGGTGCTTATAATACCATTGCCATGAAAAAAAACAGTCTGTTGAAGAAAGTTTACTTTTATTTTTTTGAAAAAAAGATACTTCAAAGAGCTTATAATATTCATTGTATTGGTAAGAGCGAAGTACATGGTCTAAAAAGAATTTTTAACACAAAAAAAATAATTCTGCTCCCTTATGGTTTCGAAAATAATCCTGTAATAGAGTTAAAGAAAGTGGCAGAGGATAATATTATTTTTGGATTTATAGGCAGGCTGGATATTTATACCAAAGGATTAGACACTTTGATAAAAGCATTCAAAAAATTTCATGTCAAAGAACCCTCTTCCGTGCTTTGGATTCTTGGAGACAGCAAAGAAAAGCAGGAGTTACAGCATATTATTTCCAAAAATTCATTAGATAATAGTGTGATACTTTACGGAAGTAAATTTGGTCAGGACAAAGATGAATTATTACAGAGAATGGATGTTTTTGTTCATCCGTCTAGAAATGAAGGGCTGCCGCTTTCGGTTATTGAAGCGGCCAGTTACGGAAAACCCTGTATCGTAACAGATGCTACAAACATTGGTTCAGAAGTTGTAAAATACAACTCCGGCAGAACAATTTATTGTCAGAGCAGCGAAAAGCTGGAAAAAGCAATGAGCGAGATGTTTATGATTTACAGCAAAAAAGAAGAGTTTATAGCCATGCAGCGTAACGCAATCAATATGGTAAGAGAAAATTACAACTGGAATAAGCTTCTCTTGAAATTTAATACGGACTTATATCAAATATAATGGAAAAGACCATCATAGACCACAGCTCTTTTTTGAAAACAATCAATAATTATATGTTTATTGTTTTACTGCTCATGGTAGCTTGTTTTTTTACATGGAGCGAAAATGTAACTATTACCCGGGGCATAAAGGTGGTCGGCCGAATGGGGCTGATGTTTTCTTCAATTCTCATATATAGTAAGATAATAAGATACGGGGCAGTAAACACATTAAGTTATAAAAACATATTTTCTCCCTTATTTTACTTTGGGTATTTAGGACTGGGTTTTTTGTCTTTTATGTGGAGTACTAATCCTGGATTTAGTGCCTTGCAATGGTTTATGACTTTTCAAAGTATGGTTTTTACTTATTTTTTTATCAAAAGCATAAAAATATTAGATGCTTTTTTTGAAGGGCATTCCATACGATTGTATCATCTTTTAGGAAATTCAGTATTTGTTTTACAAACCATTTTTGTTGCCGGAATGTGGATTGATCCCGATACTTTTTTCAGGCTCACCAATGGAGGTGAGGAGGCCAGGCTGGGCGGTGTAATGATGAACCCCAACGAACTGGGAATGCTTGCCGGGGTTGGTGTCGCCTGCCTTATTTTTGATTTGTACCGAAAAAAAAATAAAGTATGGACTATTATAAAAATTCTGGTGATTTTTTATGCTTTATTTATGACAGGTTCAAGATCTTCATTAATAGGTGTTTTATTAATTATTTTTTTTCATATCAATCAGACTAAAAAGAAAGGGTTAAAACTGGCTATTATAGCAGGAGTACTTATGGTTGTTCCATTTGCTGTAAACCAAATTATTTTAAAAGGCGGCGATCAAAAGCGTCTGGAAGAAATAATGACTTTAACCGGACGATTACCTTTTTGGCAGGCACTGATAACCGAAGGTTTACCCAGAGAACCTTTATTGGGCTTTGGTTATATGAGAATTGATTACAAAGAGTTTTTTCAAAGTGTGCATACTTATCCCGGAAAAATGACACATAATACCTTTATGCAGGTACTCATGAATCTGGGCTTTATTGGGCTATGCACGGCCATTTTTCAGTTACTCTTTACCCTCAGGGCTTTTTTTTATGAGGATAAAGAAAATCGTTTAATGCTTATCGGAATTCTTATTCCGATTCTAATAAATTCATTTACAGAGTTTGGAATTTTTGGTGAAAGTAATTATGGGATCTTGTTTTATCAAATGATCATTTTTTCTGTTTGTTTTAAAAGTAACAAACATTTGACTTCAGAGCAGAAAATTTATTTAAGAAAAAGAAGACCAGATCTTATAAGTAAAGATTTCCAAATAATATAATTTTTCCATAATCTGGAAAATAATGAACAATGACAATTGTTTAAGTTGTTGTTTTTCAGTGGTTTGCTGTTTGGGCATGGTTTTTTAAAATGTATTTATAATAAAATTTTTTATTATGGAAAATATATTTAGCAAAATCGGATACACTATTTCTAATCAAAAAAATAGCGAGCAGGATGTAGTTCAGGATGTTCTTTTTATTAAAAATCCTAACGGCTCCATCAGATGGATTTGGAACGCAAATAATTTAGAGCCTCTTTTTCTGAAATTTTACAATGTGGGAGGCATCCGGGCCAAAATCTTTACATGGGCAGTCAAAATTATCTTTAAATTAAAAGTACAGAAAGTTGTTTTTAATAAAATGACCTATTATTTTAAAAAACAGGAAAACTCCTTTTTTGATTGTACAGATAATTGGGCATTATTTACAGGAACCGTTGGCACTAATAATAAGGCTATTTTATATGCTGATGCTTCTTTTTTTAAAATAGCAACAACTTCTAATGCAAAAAGACTAATAAACTCAGAACATAAAATTTTATCTAAGATAGCTTTTGATTTTTTTCAAACGCCAAAGTCAAAACAAATTTCAGAGAATGTCATTCAGCTCTCGGATATAAGCTGTGATGGGAAACGTACCAAAAGAATTGAAATTGCACATCTTAAGGCATTAACTGAAATGAATTTTAGAGGACATCATTTAATTCAAATCAAAGATTGGAAATTATTCAATGAATTAAAATTTGATTTCAGTCAAATCAACGACGACAGGATACCCAAAAACATGATCAGAAAGATAGAGAGGCTCCTTGATGGCATTTCTCAGGAGGATTATATCAATGTATCGCTTTCGCATGGTGATTTTACCTCATGGAACATGTTTGAGAGTAAAGAAAAAATTTCATTGTACGATTGGGAGTTATTTGCTTATGACAGACCAACAGGATTTGATTATTTTCATTTCATCATACAACAGGGAATTTTAGTAGATAGAAAATTATGGAAAGAAATTTATAACGATATAGAAGAGCAATGCAGCGGTGAATCGGCCAGTTTTCTTTTTAATTACGATTTGGAAATTCAGGCTAAATATTTAAAGTTTTATTTACTTATAAATTGTATGAGTTACTTAAAAACTTATGCTCTCCAACCTAAATGGCACCTTCAGGTAGATTGGTTATTACAAATATGGAATGAGGCTTTGAACGAATTCGTTATTAAAGAAAAAACAGCCAGGGAGCTTATAATCATGGATGTTTTTGATGCCTTACAAAACAAGGAGTATGCATCTATTAAATTTCCAAATGATTATCCGGACAAACTCAGTATTAATTCTGATATCGATATTCTGATTAATAAAAGTCTTTCTTCATCCATTTTTAATTTAATCACAAACCATTCATTAGTGGTAAAAGTATCGCAGAACAAAAAATCTTTTATGGATACTTTGCAAGCTGTAATGATAGATGGTTCCTTTTTATCAATTGATTTAATTTGGGAATTTAAAAGGAGGAATATTGTTTTTATGGATGCAAAAAAAGCCTTAGAAAATGCTTGTATGAATAGCTTTGGAGTAAAAACTTTATCGTTTTTAGATACTCAAAGTTATCTCAATAGATTTTATATTTTGAATGATGCAGCAGTTCCCCAAAAATATAAAATGTACAAAGAACATACAGCAAATCAAATTATAAAAAATGATTTTAATCAGGACATTCAGGACGTTTGTCTGAATAAAAGAGATTTGCTTAAAGAACTCAGTAGGGATAAACAAAACAAGGGGATTTATTATTTAAGGAATTTAGTTTATTATCTGTATGACAAACTTTTTTGCAGTTTTTCTAAAGGGTATGTAATAACTTTTAGTGGTGTAGACGGAGCCGGAAAATCTACCATAATTGAAAATGTAAAAAACATGGTCGAAAAGCAGCTAAGAAAGCCTGTAGTTATTTTGCGTCATCGTCCTTCTGTACTGCCTATTATCAGCGTTCTTTTTAGAGGAAAAAAAGCTCAGGAAAGTTTTGAAAACACACTGCCCCATTCAGGAACTAATAAAAGTGTGTTCTCTTCTTTAGTACGTTTTGCCTATTATTATGCAGATTATTTTTTTGGTCAGTTTATTATTTTAATAAAGTATACTATTAGAGGATATGTGGTGATTTATGATCGTTATTATTTTGATTTTATTGAAGATAGTAAAAGAAGCAATCTTATTTTATCCAAAAAAATATCATTCTTAGGATATAAATTACTGCTCAAACCTAAATTCAATTTTTTTCTTTTTGCAGATGCAGAAACTATTCTTAACAGAAAAAAAGAATTAGACGAGAAAGTTATAAATGAACTCACAATTAACTATTGCAATCTCTTCAGTAAATTGGAAAAAATAAGCAGTTCTACAGTTTATAAAACAATTGAAAATAAAGAAATTGATCAGACCCTAAGCATTGTTTTACAAACTATAATTAATAAATAATATGAAAGCTCTTTTACAAAAACTTATACAGCTGCGAAATCCTACTTTTAAGTTTGATGAGAATTTAGATTCATTGGCATTATTACAATTTTTTTGGATACAAGGTATTGCTATTATCAGAGGAGTATTTGTTGTTTTTTACTTCAAAAAGACAAAAGGACTTATGCTTGGGAAAGCGGTTACTTTTTTTAATCCTTCAAAAATACATTGGGGAAGGTTTTTAAAATTAGGTAATTATGTTGCTATTTCAGCTCTGGGTAAAAACGGAATTTGGTTTGGAGATAACGTTAGTATAGGAGCTTTTAGCCGGGTAATAATTTCAACTTCCCTAAATAATTTAGGAGACAGGATTATAATAGGGAATAATGTAGGGATTGGTGAATTTGCTTATCTGGGCGGAGCAGGCGGTCTGGAAATTGGAGATGATTGTATCGTAGGACAGTATTTAAGCTGTCATCCGGAGAACCATAATTACGAGCATCAGGACGTTTTAATAAGACATCAGGGAGTTACCCGAAAAGGAATAAAGATTGGTAAGAATTGCTGGATTGGAAGTAAGGTTACCATTTTAGACGGGGTAGAAATTGGAGATGGCTGTGTGATAGCTGCAGGGAGCGTAGTTACTAAATCATTTCCTAAAGATAGTATTATTGGAGGAGTGCCTTCTAAACTTTTAAAATCGAGATTATGAGTACTAAAATTATTTTGGCCAGCTGCTATGCCATAAATCCTTTTAAAGGATCAGAAGATGCAATGGGATGGAACTTTGTAAAACAAATAGCCCGGTTTAATAAGGTAATTGCTGTTACCAGAGAAAATAACAAGGCAGCAATAGAATTTTATATGCAACAAAATCCGGATGAAATTTACAACAACATTACTTTTTTATATTTTGATCTTCCGTATTGGATGAGATTTTGGAAAAAAGGAAGCCGAGGCGCTATGCTGTATTATTATATGTGGCAAAAAGGAATCGTGAAGCATATCAAAAGCAAAAAACTCAATTTTGATATTGTGCATAATGTAAATTTTCACAATGACTGGACGCCAAGTTTTTTATGGAAACTAAAAAAGCCTATGGTTTGGGGACCTGTAGGGCATCATCCGCTTATTCCGGGTGTTTATTTAAGGTCTTATTCATTAAAATATTTTATTAAAGATCGTCTTACCTGGCTTGTAAAGAATATGTTCTGGAATTACTCAACAGCTCTTAAAAAAACAGTAAGCAATGCAAGCCATATATGGTGTATGAATACGGGAGTAGTAGAAAAACTTAATCTCAAAGGAAGTTCTTATTCTGTATTTCCTTCTGTAGCTTCAGAGGATTTTAGTAAAGGTGTTAATGACAAAAAAAAGAACTTTCATGTGATAAGTGCCGGACGCTTTGTACCACTCAAAGGATTTGATCTTACCATTCGTTCTTTTATTACTTTTTTATATTCTATTCCTTTATCAGACCGAGCCAATTGTAAACTAACACTTGTTGGATCAGGGCCAGAGAGAATGTTTTATGAGAAAATAATTGCTGAGAGTAAGTTTCAGGATAATATAGAAATAATCGAATGGATTGAACGTAAAGAGTTGATGAAATTGTATGAAAAAGCAAGCGTATTTATGTTTCCATCACATGAAGGGGCTGGAATGGTAGTAGCAGAGGCTTTATCGTTTGGTTTGCCTGTAATATGTCTTGATAATATTGGTCCGGGGCAATACATCACACCCGACTGTGGTTTTGTAATTCCTCATTCCGATTATTCTTCAACAATTTTTAATCTGAAGGAAGCTTTAAATAAATTGTATCTAAGTAATAAATTGCTTTTAGACATGAGCATTAACGCAAGAAAACGCTATTTAGAGAGATTTACATGGGAGAGTAGAGGAGAGCATTTAAATACAATTTATAATACTTTATAAAATGAGAATTATTGCCATTCATTTATTAAACGATTACAGCGGTAGCCCTAAAGTATTGAAACAATTGCTTAGCGGATGGGCTAAAAGAGGTTTTGAACTACAGTTGTACACCTGTAGTGGACGTGAAGGTTTTCTGTCTGGATTACCAGATGTAAAATATCAATTTTACTGGTATAAATTTATGAGAAATCCTTTATTGAGACTTCTTTTTCTTATGACCAGCCAATTTTTACTTGCGGCTAAGTTGCTGTTTAATTTGAAAAAGAACGATGTGGTGTATATCAATACCGTGCTTCCTTTTGGGGCTGCGATTGCTGGAAAACTAAGAGGTAATAAAGTGATTTATCATGTGCACGAAACGAGTATGAAACCCATATTATTCAAGAAATTTCTTTTTGGAGTACTGAATTTATTTGCAGATGAGGTAGTTTATGTTTCGGATTATTTAGCAAATAGTGAATCTGTAAATGTTCGAAAAACGGTGATTTATAATGTTTTAGAAGAGGATTTTGTAAAACAGGCTTTAGTAAATAAAAGTTTAGACAAAGAAAAACAGATTGTTTTAATGATATGCTCATTAAAGGCATACAAAGGAGTAGATGAGTTTTTAAAATTAGCGCAGACTAACTCAGGATATTTATTTAAACTGGTGGTAAATGCATCAATTTTAGAGATAGAGCAATATTTTAATGATGTAAAAATTCCTAAAAATTTAGTTGTTTATCCCACACAAACAAATACACATTCATTTTATAAAGAAGCAAGTGTTGTATTGAATTTATCAGATCCTAAACTTTGGGTAGAAACATTTGGTTTAACCATTCTTGAGGCTATGGCGTATGGTCTGCCTACAATTGTTCCTCAGGTTGGAGGCGTCACAGAACTAGTCAAAGAGGGCAAAAACGGTTACTTAATAGAAAGTAAAAAAATTGATCAGATTTCAGATAAGCTAAACAAACTTTTTGAAAACAAGGAATTATATAGAGCAATGAGTTCTAATGCTTTTGAAATGAGTAAACAATATCGTTTAGAATTATTTGAAAAAAAATCTTTTGAACTAATATTCCAATAAATGAAATAGAATCCAAAATATGGAAAATTTCAATTCAATTGTATTTTTAAAGCATTGTAAATCAGTGGTTTTTGTTTTTTAGTACGATTTTGGCATAGTATATTTTAAATTTAATAAGCTATGAAAAATAAAAGAATCGCCATTATTGGCACAGTAGGTTTACCGGCAAAATATGGAGGATTTGAAACCCTTGCAGATCATTTGGTAAGCAACTTATCTGATAAATATGATTTTACGGTTTATTGTTCTAAAAAGAAATATAGAAAGGAAGAGCGGTTATTATCATACAAAGGAGCAAAGCTGCATTATATTCCGCTTGAAGCAAATGGAATCCAAAGTATCCCTTATGATTCTCTTTCCATTCTCCATGCTTTGTGGCGTAATGATGTTTTATTGATATTGGGTGTAGCAGGTGCCTGGTTATTGCCCTTTGTAAGATTGTTTACAAACAAGAAAATTATAATCTCTATTGATGGTATAGAATGGAAAAGGGATAAATGGTCTTTGCTGGCAAAACTATATTTGTGGTGGTCAGAGAAGATTGCTGTTAAATATTCGCATATCGATATTTCAGATAATGAATCAATACAGGATTACACAGCAATTCGATACAAAACATTAAGCCGGGTTATTGAGTATGGAGCCGATCATACGATGAAGGTATCGCCCAAAAGTGATGATTTTGAAAAGTATCCATTTTTGAAAACAAAATATGCTGTAAAAGTATGTAGGATTGAACCGGAGAATAATGTTCATTTAGTATTGGAAGCTTTTAAAATAAAAAGCGAGATGACTTTAGTTCTTGTTGGCAATTGGAATAATAGTGATTATGGTCAAAAATTAAAGCAAAAATATAAAGATGCGGTTAATATTAATTTATTAGATCCCATATACGAACAGCGTGAAATAGATTTAATCAGAGGAAACGCATCGTTATACATTCACGGACATTCTGCCGGGGGAACAAATCCTTCTCTTGTTGAGGCAATGTATTTAAAGCTGCCTGTTCTTGCTTTTAAAGTTTCTTATAATATCACAACTACCGAAGGTAAAGCAGTTTATTTCTCGTCTGTAGAGGATTTAGTTGGAGAATTAAACATTCTTTCTGAAAGAGAATTGCTAAATATAGCGCATCAAATGTCAATAATTGCAGAAAGACGTTACACCTGGAAAACTATATCCAGATTATATGAACTGTTAATTAAAGAAGCAGTTTCAAGCAAAGAAAAAACTTGCGTTTCTTCGGAACTGCAAAGTTTGGAGACCTCTTTTTTGCAGGATTATCAATTACTTCATTTACAGAATAGTAATTTTTTTTACGAAAACTAAAAAACCATGAAAGCACTATTTGAATTTTTATCCTATGGATTCTTATCCTTAATTTTGGCTCTGGTATTTATTCCGGTAATTAGAAATATTGCCATTAAAGTGAATCTTGTAGACAAACCTAATTACAGGAAGGTTCATTTGACAGCTATACCATTAGTGGGTGGTATTTCAATTGCCCTGGCAGTTTTAACTACGATTTTTGTGTCAAATTACAGACTTTCGTTTCTAAGAGAATATCTTCCAATATTAGCATCGGCAATGGTTTTATTAATTGTTGGTGTTATCGATGACAAAAAAGACATTTGTGCTAAGTATAAATTGATTATTCAGTTTCTGTTAGCTCTTATAATTGCATTTTCCGGTACAAGAATAACATCTTTGTTTGGTGTGTTTGGAGTTTATGAAATTGTAATCTGGCAACAGTACTTGTTAACAATTTTAATCATTACAGGAGTTGTCAATGCGTTTAATCTCATGGATGGAGTTGATGGTTTAATAGGAATACTGTCATTATTAGGTTTTTTTATCCTTCTTATAATTGCGATTTATTTTAAGGATTATAATCTGATATTTTCCAGTATTTTATTTATTGGAGCCATTTTAGGATTTTTAAGATTCAATTTAGGGAAGGAAAAGATTTTTATGGGAGATTCGGGTTCTTTATTCATCGGATTTATTTTAATCACAGAGGCGATTAAATTTTTGCAAAAACACGAAATAGGCAAAGAAAACTCTTTTAGTTACACTGTACTATTACTTATTTTATTTTTTTCAATTCCGGTTTTCGATTCTTTAAGGGTTTATATGGGAAGAATTAAAAGAGGTAATTCTCCTTTTAGTGCCGATAAATCACATTTGCATCATTTATTTCTTGGAGCAGGATTTGGTCATAAAAAAACAACACTTATGATTAGTGCAATTTTTGCTTTTTTACTTTTAATAGAAACAACATTGCAATCTTTTTTGTCTATAACCTTAATTATTGCAGCCAGTATTATTATATTTTCTATCATAGTCAGAATCCTGTTAATGATTAACAATCTTCATCGATGGAAATTTAGATTAAAAGATTTAGAAAATAAGCGGAATATATAATAATTTGAAAATGAAACTGAATTTTTAAGTAATAAAAAAAACAACTTACTCTAACAGGATCTCGATATATTTGCAGATCTAATCATGAAATAACTGGACATTAATAGTTCTGTTTAATTAAAAAAAATGGGAAAAAAAATACTGATTTTATTTAGCCTATGGACCATCAGCACTTTTGGACAAGATAAAAGTGCTGACAGTATAACTACAAGAGTTACAGACAGGAATATCAAATTCAAATATGAGGCGTTGATTATACCTACAACTCTAATTGCATATGGTGTTATAGGACTAGAAAGTCATACACTGAAGGATATTAATTCTGACACTAAAGACGAAATAAATGAACATATTGACAACAAATTTACAATTGATGATTTTTCTCAATATAGTACCTTTCTATCCGTATACGCACTAAATGCAGCAGGGATTAAAGGGAAAAATAATTTCAAAGACCGCACTATTATTTTAGGGACTGCCTATTTAATTATGGGGACAACAGTCAATATAATAAAACACACGAGTAACGAGATGCGGCCTGACGGAACCTCGAACAACTCTTTTCCTTCCGGACACACTGCAACAGCTTTCATGGGAGCTGAGTTTTTATACCAGGAATATAAAGATGTATCTGTCTGGTATGGGGTTGCAGGTTATGTAGTTGCTGCTGGAACTGGATTTTTTAGGATGTATAATGACAGACATTGGTTTAGTGATGTTGCTGCCGGAGCCGGTATAGGAATTTTGAGTACTAAAATAGCCTATTGGGTTCATCCTTTGATTAAGAAAACAATATTCAAAAAAAAGGAAAATCTCAACGGAGTAATTATGCCTATTTATAATGGTAAGCAATATGGTTTAGGAATGTCGATGTCATTTTAGTAACCATATGAATATAAATAAGAACAAGCTGAAAAAATGTTATTACTTCTCCTGGCACATAAAATTATTTAACAACTTACATTTTTATTGATATTGATACTAATAGGATCAGGTTCAAATGTTAGGGATTATGGATTAAGGAATGTTAATGTTTGATTTTCTAAAAGTCTTGTTTTGTATCACGGATGCGTGAGGGATAGAAGCAAGCTACCGAAGTAGCGCGGATATCCCGACAGAATCGCGATAAAAAGGGGTGTAAGCGCAAAGGAAATACCCTTTTTATCGGGATGGTGGCACGCCCAAATCTGTTTGTGAGATTTGAGCTGTTTTTTTTTCGTCCTGAGTATTTTTGAATCGTTTGAAGAAATACAGTACCAAAAGAAATTGTGTGTATCCATAAACAGCATCTTCGATTGGTATGGTCAGCATTCGGATGCCCAGAAAAGCATTCGGGTTATAATTGACTATTGGTGATTCTAATCCTGTACCGGTTAATAGTCCGTTTACAGGGAAAAAGCCCAGCATTAATATTGTAAATACAAGTGAAGCTTTAGCAATCCAGTCTGTCCTGGCGATAAAATGCAGGAAGATTATGGTTGTAATTGTAGCAAGGGCCGTTACTAGTGTGTAGATTTTGTCATTATGCAGCAAGGCAATTACCGAGCAGACAATAAGGGTAATGAATGCAATAAGGTTATTGAAACCTTTGGTCCAGTCTAGTTTGAAAAATTTATCAATGCAGAAATAAGTGAATACGCAGGAAAAAGTAATGCAGATAAAAAACAGCCATTCTTCAATTGGTAATCCGGCTATGATTATTCCGAGGGTATAATCGGTATTGAACCACCAGACTCCTTGGGAGGTAAACCAGACATCCCACGCTATAAAAGGAATTGCGACAATGACAGCAGATTTTATAAATGCTCCAAAATATCGGCTGAAAAGAATTCGCTTGTCAAAAGAGGCTATAAAACAGATGATGACTGTAAAAAATAATATCAAAGAATAGGTATAGGGCTTCATTTCTTGGTGGAATTAAAATACATTTTGAAATATTTGACAGGCACATATAAAAAGCCAAAGCATTCGCCTTCTTCTTTTCTAATGTGTTTGTGATGCTGTTTATGTGCCCTTCGAAGTGCCAGAAAATAAGGGTTTTTAGTCTGGGTTAAGTATTTAATTCGTTGATGTATAAAAATATCATGCACAAAAAAATAAGCCATTCCGTAAAGCATAATGCCTAAGCCGATGAAGAATAAATAATTGAAATTTTCTAACGACCCGAAATACATCAGAGCTATTGTTGGTGTTGCAAATATGACAAAAAAATAGTCGTTTTTCTCTAAGTCACCTTCGTTGCTATGATCATGATGGTCTTTGTGCAGATACCACAAAAAACCGTGCATGACGTATTTATGAATAATCCAGGTTGCGCCTTCCATGAGTATGAATGTTCCCAATGCTATTAGAAAATGCATATTTATTTTTTTAATTTGTTGTTAAATAGTATACTAAAAATTAAATGTCAATGCAACTGTAATGTTAATGTTTTTGATCTTTAATTTTTTAAAAGGGCTTCTATGTTTTTTTGCAAAATCTGTGATTTAATTTGATTTTGATTGCTTTTTAGAAACTCTGTGTCTTCTTTTATATTTGATTTATATCCTAAAATTGAAGGAACATTTTTTTGAATAGAGAGTCTTATGAATCTGTATTCTGCATTGTCCGGTTCTTTTTTGATTGCCCTTTCTATGTTCTTTTTCCCTTTGTTAAAAGTACTGAGTTTGCTTACAGGACTAAAAACATGATTTGCCCAAATAGCCTGAAAACCGCCTAAATAAGCCAGATAATCGGTTGATTCGTTCTGTGTTTTGGATAATTCAGTAATCATTTTTTCGCATAATGCTTTGTCTGATACCGCCTTATTGTAATTCGTTCTTATTTCATCCAATCCTGTTGAGTCTGGACTTATAAAAAGCAAAATAACGAATAGCAGCGCAGATTTCATTATAAATAAGCAGCTTTATATCTTACATAACTTTTAAAAGCCACAACAGCCTTCTCTGAATTTGCAACCCTAATTCTGCTGTTCAGAATTTCTTTGTATGATTTGCGTTTTATTTTTTTGAATAAAGACAAATAGTATTTGTAAGCAAGATACACTCCAAACATAGCAGAATTAGGCAGTTTTTTAATTCCGATCAGTGCCATTTTGAATTCTTCTTCTATTTCCTTTTCAATTTGAGCTTTTACAACATTGTCAAATACAACCATATCAATATTAGGAAAATACGTTCGTCCCAAAATCTGATAATCATCTTTCAGGTCTCTTAAAAAATTAATTTTCTGAAAAGCAGACCCCAGTTTCATTGCATAAGGTTTCAGCTCATCATATTTTTCCTTGTTGCCTTCTGTAAAAACCTGAAGGCACATAAGACCAACTACTTCTGCTGAGCCAAAAATATATTCTTTATACAATTCTGAATTGTAATCTATTTTTTGCAGATCCATTTCCATACTATGCAGGAACTGGTCTATCAGTTTTTTTTCAATTTGATACTCATTAACCGTTTGCTGGAACGATTGTAAAATTGGGTTGAGTGAAATACCTTCTTGTAAAGCGTTTTCTGTTTCTGTTTTTAATCGATTCAGAAGTTTTTCTTTGTCATAGTCGTGAAAACTGTCTACAATTTCATCGGCTAATCTTACGTAACCATATATAGCATAAATGGCAGAACGAATAGAAGGTTTTAAGGCTAAAATACCTAAAGAAAAACTGGTACTGTATTTTTGGGTTGTCAATTTGCTTACCGAGTAAGAAAGTTCGTCAAATAACTGTTTCATGATACTTAGTTTTTAAGTTTGTTTATTTCGTCCGCCACAATTTTTCCTGATATGATAGAGGGAGGAACCCCTGGGCCAGGAACGGTTAACTGACCCGTGTAAAATAAATTTTTAAGTTTTTTGTTTTGTATTTTGGGCTTTAACACCGCAGTCTGGGTAAGTGTATTTGCCAGTCCGTAAGCGTTGCCTCCATAGGCATTATAATCTGAAATAAAATCACTGACGCAATAACTTTTTTTGTATTCAATTTTTGATAGCAAGCCGGTTACGCCTGTATGTTTTTCAATTCTTGAAAGCATTTCTTTTAGATATTTCTCACGGACGGATTCGCCATCGTTAATTCCGATAGCCAAAGGCATCAGAAGAAACAGGTTTTCTTTGTCTTTTGGAGCGATCTTCGGATCTGTTTTTGATGGACAACAGGAATAAAATAATGGTTTTTCAGGCCATTTTTTATCTCCGTATATACTATCGATATGTTCGTCTAAATCATTTTCAAAAAAGAGGGTGTGATGTTTTAGGTTTGGAAGAGGTTCATTAATTCCCAGGTAATAAATTAGGCTCGATGGCGCAAATGTTCTCTTTTGCCAGTATTTTTCTGTGTAATTTCTATAGTTTTCCTCTAAAAGTGTTTCGGTGTGATGATAATCTGAGGAGGCAATTACAGTATCAAAGGTATGTACTTCTCCGTTTATAGTCAAAGAGTTTACTTTATCATTCTGTGTGTTTATTTTTTCGACGGTTTGATTAAAATGAAAAACCGCTCCTTGTTTTTCAGCTACTTTTTTCATTGCAAGAACTAATTGATAAAAACCACCCATAGGATAATGCGTGCCCAGTGCATAACCGCCGTAATTCATTAAACTGTATAATGCCGGTATATTTTTTGGAGAAGCGCCCAGAAATATTACCGGAAATTCCATCAGCGTTCTTAATTTTTGGTTTTTAAAATACTTGGCTGTATAATCTCTGAAGTTCGTTAATAAATCTAATTTTAATGCACTTTTGGCTATTTTAGGCGAAACAAATTCGGACCAGCTGTAACAGGGTTTGCGGACAAATTCTTTCATTCCTGTTTCGTATTTGAATTTTGCCGAATGCATAAATTTTTCTAATTGTAATCCAGCGCCTGTTTCAATTTGTTCGAACAACACTTTTAGCTCCTCTAAGTTTTCAGGAACTTTGATTTTCTCATCTGAAAAAATCATTTCAAATTGTGGATTTAATGAAATCAACTCGAAGAAATCTGAAACTTTATAACCGAAATCAGCAAAAAAATCATCCATAATATCGGGCATCCAGTACCAGCTCGGTCCCATATCAAAAACGTAGCCTTGTTCTGTTGTAAACTGTCTGGCTCTTCCGCCCGGCTGGCTGTGTTTTTCAAACAGGTGAACTTCATGGCCTTCTTTTGCCAGATAAGCAGCTGCAGACATGCCCGAAAACCCTGTGCCTATAATGGCTATTTTCTTTTTCATTATTTTTTCTCGTTTAAAACTTCACTTAATAAATCCTGAGTTTCAATGTTTTTGTTATAAATGGGCTGATGAAAATCATTTAGTTTATTGAGTAATCTGATTAACTCCATTTTTTCATTATACGTTAAATCTCCGGAAACAATTTGAGTTGCTTTTCTGATTTTACTCATCTGATTATCTAATATTTCAAGACCTTTATTATTAATTTTTAAAACCTTGCTTCTTTTATCTGTTTCCGAATCGGTTTGATTGACCCAGCCCTGAGCGACCAATCGGTTGATGATCTGCATTCCGGTAGGTTTTTCGTGGATGTTTTTTTTAATTAAATCCATTTTTGTCATTTGTCCGAATGTTTTAAGATTTATTAGATAACTAAAATCCTCCTGTGTCGAAAAATCCGAACCAAAAATGGCCGATTTTGAATAGCTTCTTCCATACCTGTTCATGTGAACAATTAAAGTAGCAATAGCACTTTCTGCACTTCGTCCATTTTCTTTTCCCTCCCAATACGGTTCGTTTTGGAAGCTGTCTTCACTTTTATAGTTGACAGCAGTCCACTTTTTAAATCCTTCAGCATCATTGGAGTATCTTTTCGTTTTCAAATTTTCTGCCTCAAATTCTTCAAGCAGATTGATAATATCTTTAAGAGTATTGTATTTCATGCTTTTAATTTTAGGATATAAAAATACTATTTTTTGTTTTAAAAAGTATTTTTTTATGCTTTTTTATTAAAAACTTTATAGAACAATTACAGATAAAAAAAGTAAATAAGGATTTAATTTAGGAATCAAATTACAACATTTAAATTACAATAAAGTTATATTTTATCACTTAAATTGTGTTAAATTATTTGATTTTTAATCAATTGCGCTATGTGTGGAGGTGCATAGAGAACAGATTTACTTTTTAGTATTTAGTATGGAAGATAAAATAATCTTCCCTGAAGGGTAAGGAAGAAAAGAAAGGTAGTTTGTAATCTAATGGTGATTGGAGACGTATGAAGTGGAGAAGGGTAGCGATGGTAAAATTCAATTGTAGCGCTGTCTTGTGGGGTCTAAATTTTGTGTGTTGAAGTTTTGTAAAAACTATTAAATTAATTTTAGAAGGCTAAATCATTTTAGCTTTTTTGAAAAGATGCCACAATCAAATATTTTTTCTAAATAGTTTTGTTTTTTGAGTTTCGAAATTTACTTCAGAAATTATAGTGGCTGCAAAAATTAAGGTTCCTCCTAAAAGTAATTTCCAGGAAAGATTTTCGTCTAAAATAAAAAAAGCGCCAATAGCTCCGAATATAGGTTCAAATAAATAGATTACAGCAACACGTTCGGCTGATAAGTAACGCTGCGAAATGTTTGAAACCGTGTACATAAAAGCGGTAGAAAACAAAGCGCAATAAACCGCACCAAGCCAGAAAGTATCGTTTTTAGGAAACCATTCTGCATGAGGATCGGTAATTGCCAGACAAAAAGTAAATAAGGCACAGAAGGAAAACATCGGAACAATAGAATACAAAAGGTTTTTTGTAGCCGATTGTTTTTCAACAGAAATGAGATATATTGCAAATGCGAATGCACCTGCGATAGTAAATAAATCGCCCATATTTATGGTAAACTTATCTGTTATAGCAATAATAAACAAGCCGGTTAAAGCCGTCAAAGCGGCAATCCAGATTTTTAACGGAGTATTGGTTTTATAAATAGCTAATTTCAGCATCGGAATAATAATTACAGTAAGCCCCGCAATAAAAGAACATTGTGACGCATCTGCATATTTAAGTGCAGTAGTCTGTAATTGAATGCCTGAAAACATAGGAACAGCCAGTAAAAAGCCTGTTTTGATTGCTTCATGATTGATTTTTTTGACATATTTCCAAAAAATAACACTTAATACCACTACAGCCAGCAGGAAGCGATAAAATAGAAATATGTTTAGCGAATAATGGCCAATAGCCATTTTGGTAACCGAATAAGAAACTCCCCAAAACGCAGTACCGATAATCAGCAGGATTAATAAAAGCTGTTTTCTTTCCATTTTTAAGTCAATATTTTTTTCATCATAAAATCGGTCTGTTCGTCGTTGCCTAATTTAAAAATGTGCGTGTCAAATTGCACGAAACCATTTTTGGTATAAAAATGTACTGCCCTGAAATTCTTTTCCCAAACCCCAAGCCACATATAGCTGGCTTTTATTTCTTCGGCAATTTCTTCTGCTTTAGCATATAATGCCTGCGCCACTTTTTTGCCGTGAAATTCCTTTGCTACATAAATTCGTTCTATTTCTAAGGCGTCTGAATTTTCTTTTTCGGTTTGTGCTTCAGCGGTATTCAGTTTCAGATAACCGACTACTTTTTCATCTAAAACAGCTAAATAGAAATAGGATGAAGGATTGCTCAGTTCGGCTGCCAGTTTTTCTGTTGCAAAGCTTTCTTCCAGATATTTTTTCATGTTTTCTTCGCTGTTTACATTGGCGAAGGTTTCAGAAAAGGTTTGTCTGCCAATTGATTGAAGCTTTAAGACGTCATCGGTTGTGGCTTTAGTTATTCTTAGTGTATTCATTTTTTATTTCTTTTAATGCGTTAAAACCTGCTTTAGGTTATTCATAAATGCGTAAATTGCATCAATGGATTTACAGCAGATTAAATATTTTTTGGCTTTGGCCCGTGAACTTCATTTCTGGAACACTGCCGGAAAAATGAATATTACACAATCAGCACTGAGCCGTCAGATTCAGTCTCTTGAGAATAAGCTTGGCGTACAGCTGTTTGAACGTAACAAACGCAATGTCAAACTCACTGCCGCTGGCCAGTTCCTAAAAGAAAAATGGGAGGTAGAATTGAGTAAACTGGAGTTTATTCATCAATCTGCCCGCCAGATTCAGTTGGGGGAGAGCGGTACCATTACCATTTCTCATCCTGATTCTATTTCGGCTTCTGCAATGCCCGAATTTTTGTCCCGTATTTCTGATGCTTTTCCGAAACTAAAAATCAAACTGGTTCAGGTTTTATACGAGAATCAGCAGGATTTTCTTCGCAATTATAAAATTGATCTGGCTTTTACCAGAGATATCAATACAGATAAAGATATTCAGTCTAAAAAAATCCAAACCGATTATTTAGCGATTGTAGTTCCGGAAGATCATCCCTATCAGACACCTGAAGATCTGACTAAAGAAACGCTTGCTTCTCAAAAGTTTATTTTGCCAACTAATGACGAAGGAAGCAGTTACAGTGACCTTATCCGACGGTTATTCAATTCTTTCGAGAATGCTCCCGAAGTATATCTTTATTCTGAATTTGGTTCAGCGATTATCGCTTTGGTTCGAAAAGGACTCGGAATTGCAATTTTACCTGATTCGTATGTTTTTCATGAAATTCCGGGAATACGATTCATAAAATTACCGCTGGAAACCGATTTATATGTCAATTGGAGAACCGAAGATCATAATCCTGTGCTGGCCAATGTTATAAAATTAATTATTCCGTAAACTTTTAAGGTCTGAGCATTCCGATATGCGGAATTCCATCTTCATCATATACTTCACCTTGTTCTGTAAATCCTAAGGATTGATAAAACTTTGATAAATGATATTGCGCACTGATGCGGATTGAAACTTTTCCAAACTTTTCTTCACAAGCCTCTATTGAGACTTCCATTAGTTTTCTTCCCAGACCTAATCCGCGATGAGATCTTGCTATAACCACTCTTCCGATAGAAATTTCATTGTATGATAATCCGGCCGGAAGTAAACGCGTTACGCCTGCTAACTCACTATCCACATAATATAATAGGTGAAAACTCTTTTGGTCTTTATTGTCTAAATCCAGATAAGGACAATTTTGTTCGACTACAAATACATCGCTTCTCAAACGAAGCATGTCGTATAATTCGTGATTAGTTAATTCGTCAAAAGATTTAATGGAATGGCTGAATGTCATTTTAATTTTAAGCTTTAATTTTTGACAAAGATACACTGAAGAATAATGTGTAAAAATGCTATTTTTTTATCATGTGATGCTGGAATTGCATTAGTTTATTTAAATTCCAAATTTTAAATTCCAAATTCCAAACTGAAAAAACAAAACTAAAGTGGAAAGTTTGTCAAAGTTCAGGCAACAGTTTGTGTCAACAGTTTGTCATTCCGAGGAACGAGGAATCTCACGCGGGATTCGACAAAGATAGGAGACATTCTGTGCGGAGTTTCTAGTGTGATTCCTCGTTCCTCGGAATGACAAGATTGCGGTGACAGTGTGTTTAAAAACAAAAAAACTTTGTCAAAGTTCGAAACTTTGACAAAGTTGAGGATATCGTAAAATATATTTTTAGTGAGAAACGGCCTTTAACCCAACGATAGAACCCACCAATGTTGCCAAGAAAAACAATCTCCAGAAAGCTGCAGGTTCTTTAAAAACAAAGATACCAACCAATACAGTTCCAACCGCTCCAATTCCTGTCCACACCGCATAAGCAGTTCCCAGCGGAAGTGTTTCTGTGGCTTTCATTAATAAAAGCATACTTACCGTTAATGATATAAAGAAACCAATATACCAATAGTACATTTCGGTTCCAGTTGTGGCTTTTGCTTTTCCAAGACATGATGCGAAGGCTACTTCAAATAGACCAGCGATGATTAAAATAATCCAGTTCATATAATTAAATTTTGAGATGCAAAGTTCTATTATGAAATGCAGAAAAAATTTAACAAATGATAAAAAATCAATTTATTTTAATTCGTTAGTTGAAGCGAGATTAAATAGTTTTTTTCAACAGTTAAAATATAATTTGATCTGCTAAAATCTTTTAAAATCTGCGTGAAATACTTTTTGCTTATGATTTTTTCACGCAGATTTACACAGATTAAAGCAGATTTGTTCAGATTTAAATGGAGAGTTTTAAAAAAATATCTCTTAACAGGTTATTTTATTTCCGCACGAATTCTGCTTAAACTGACTTGGGTTATTCCTAAATATGAGGCAATATGACCTAGTTGAACTCTTTGCAGGAGTTCTGGATGGTCTTTCATTAATTCCAAATAGCGTTCAGAAGCATTTTTGAATTGTTTAGAAATCAAACGTTCTTCGGTTTTGATCAGTTCTTTTTCAGCAAATTTTCGTCCCCAATTGGCAATGTGAACATCATCATTGAAGAGTTTTCTCAGGTTTTCTGTTTTGAGTTCGTACAATTCGCAGTCTTCCAAAAGTTCGATCGTTTCATATCCCGGCTGGTCTTCCACATAACTTTTCATCGAAATGACGGTTTCGCCTTCTTTTCCAAACCAAAAAGTAACTTCATTGTCTTTTTCCACATAAGCACGAACTAATCCTTTTTTTATAAAGTAAATATTAGATTCTATTTTGTTGGCTTTTAGTAAAATATGTCCTTTTGCGAAAGCAATTTCGGAGACATTATTTTGCAAAGCCAATTTTGACAGCTCAGGAAGTTGGTGTATGTGATCCAGAATTTTAGAAATATCCATCAACGGAATTTTAGTATTTTAGAATAAAGGTAAAAAGTAAAACGGCAAAATGAAGTTACTTTAATAAAAAAATCCCATTCCAAAAGAAATGGGATATAAAACTGCCTCTGTGATGAGCTATTGTAAACAGAAGCCATTTTTGACCAACATATAATACTAATTCATTCCTCCGCCTAAAGCTTTGTACAGCAATACTTGGGAGTTTGCATTTCGAAGCTGAATATCAACAAAATCCAATTCGGCCTGCAATTTGTTTTTTTGCGCATTGATGATTTCGAGGTAATTAGCGTAACCGCTCAAATACAAATCATTTGAGACATTTACGGCAATTTCAAGATGATCGATTTCTTTCAATTTGTATTTGAGAACATCTTCAAAAGCTTCGTTTCGGTGCAGTAAAGCGCTTAATTCATTGAACGCTGTTGTAACCGAATTTTGTTTTTAGCATGTACATCGGCAACAAATTTGCTCGCAACGATCGTGTCTTTTAAGGTGATTTTGTAAACAGGAACTGTTTTTATGTTTTTCGAATTCTTTTTTGATTTATCTCCACACGAGACTAAAACAAATAACGCCAGTAAGCATAAAAGGAATGAATTTTTATTTATGTTTTCATTAGGTTTAATTTTTGAATAAATAGATATTCTCCCTTGCTAAATTGAATACAGGGAGTATGAATTTGGATTTTTAGAAATAGAAATGTTTCCGGAATCTTTGTGTAAGAAGTTCCGTTTTGGGAATATTTTTACATAATAATTCTCTCAGATACCGGGTGAATGTAAATGAGGAATCGTTCAGAAAAATTTTGAACTGGAACTATATAAAAATGACGAAATTGTAAAGCCTAGAAAAGCTGATACAAATGAAGGTAAGTATGCCTTTGAAAATGGTATACTGAAGCGATACCGTATATTAAGCTCTTTTTATAAAGCTTGAAGTTGACTAAATTGCTAAAATAAGGAGCTTTTATCGTACTTTGTTCTAAAGTAGTTGCTCTCGATTTTATTTTCTTCTTTATAATATAATGAACTTTCAGATTTTTAGCAGAAGAAAAATCAGAAGAAGAAATGGTGTCGTCTGTAGCAACGCTGTCTAATGCAATGCAATTAGAAAAAGGAATGGACTGGTGATGCGTTTCGGTGCCTCTGAAAAAAGAGAGCAGCGATATTAGAACGATATATATGAATCTGGTATAATTCATTAAGCGCAGCAGAAAATTATAGTTTTTTTTTAAGACTAATGATTGTTGATAGTGCGCCAAATATAGCAATTTGAAAAGGAAATGAATCTTAAAATTTTCAAAAAAAGAGTTAGCATAAATTCCAAATTTATTTTATAGGCGAAAAAAAAAAGAGTGTACAATCTTAAAAATACTAAAATATTCTTTACGATGTAACCTTTTGTTAATGCGTGTTTTAACTTTTTTTTATTAAATTTGATATTACAATTTCAGCAAAATCAAATAATATGGAAAAATTAAAACGCCCGGTTTATGTAAAAGCTGGTACTGATGATTTTTTTAAAAAGTTGCGCGCAGAAGTAAACGAAACTGTTTTGCAAAATTCATCTTTGTATCGCTTTAACATTGTGAAGTCCATTGGACTTGTAATGCTCTTTTTTTTATTTTACGCCTGTATTTTACTATTTGGAAACAGTACGCCTTTATTATTTGTTTTTTATATTTTGTGTGGCATTAACATGATTGTACTTTTTATAAATGCTTTTCATGATGCAGCACATGGAGCCCTGTTCAAAAAACCAGTCCATAATCATCGGTTTATGTATATACTGGAACTTTTTGGGAGTAATCACTGGCTTTGGACTCGCAGACACATTAATCTTCATCATGCTTATCCAAATGTTCCGGATTGGGATGTAGATATCAAACAAAGCGATATTATCAGGATTTTTCCAAACAGTCCGTTGTTTAGCTACCATAAATATCAGCATATTTATATGTGGATGCTATATCCTCTCTATAGCCTGAACTGGCTTTATATTAGGGATTTTAAAGATTTTTTTGGTACAAAAGATAATTACGTAAAAAAAGTGGTTGATAAAATACCGACAAAGGAAATCTATAAATTATTTGCAGCCAAAATTTTTAATCTTACTTATATGCTTTTTATTCCGATGCTGCTTTTAAGCCAGCCTTGGTATATGGTCTTAGCCGCATGGTTTGCCATGCATATTTGCGGAAGTTCATTAGGAGTAGTCGCCCTTGTATCTACCCATGTAGACGAAGATGCCCATTTTCCGGGGACAGATGACGACGGAAACCTTTCAGCTACCTGGGCGATGCATCAAATGATAGTGACCAAGGATTTTAGTACCGAAAGCAAACTGGCCAATTTTTTATATGGAGGTTTTACACATCATGTAGCACACCATTTGTTTCCGGCTGTTGGGCATACTTATTATCCTTATATTACGCCGATAATTAAGAAGTATGCTGAAGAAAATGGAATACCATATACTTCTTATCCTTTTTATCACGCAATACGCTCCCATTTTCGAATGTTGAAAGATAAAGGTGTTCAGGAGAATATTTTGTCAACAGGAGAGATTTAATTCTAAATATAGTTTGCAATCATAGCCGGAAGTTAATCTTTCGGCTTTTTGTTTTTAAATCATTGAAATTTGGCCTTTTTTTATTCTTATATTTACTTTTTTAAGAAAGTCCAGTCAATTTAAAGTCTATTTCATGTCGCAATTAAACAAATCCTTATTTTTTCTAATTTCTTTTTTTGGAATAATTTCTTCTAATGCTCAAAATGAGGTTTATAAAACTGAAGCTGTTATTGCCGATACCACTTTTGTAAATTTAAAAGACTATAGTTCTGATTTTATTTACGATATGAAATATGCTACCGAGGATAATTTTTTAAAAGCAAAAGTATACGATTGTGCCGAATGTTTGCTGCGTTTAAAAACCGTAAAGGCTTTAATAGCAGCAAATAATGATTTTATGAAAAAAGGTTTCAGGATAAAAATATATGATTGTTACAGACCTTTGTCTATTCAGAAAAAAATGTGGGAAATTGTGTCAAACCCGGAGTATGTGGCAGACCCAAAAAAAGGCTCCATCCACAACAGAGGAGGAGCCGTTGATATTTCTATAGTCGATTCTAACGGAAAAGAAGCCAATATGGGAACTCCTTTTGATTTCTTCGGAATTAAGGCTAGCCATAATTATGTCCAGCTTCCTAAATCGGTATTGTCAAACAGAAAGTTTCTAAAAAAAATAATGATTAAAAACGGCTTTAACTCTTTTGATTCAGAATGGTGGCATTATAATCTGAAAACAGGTTTAAAAGACAAAGTTTCCAACCAAAAATGGAATTGCGATTAATTTATTCCACACATCTGATATTTTCTATAAAATACGTAGCAGGATGGTACGTTTTTCCGTTCATTTCAGATACAATTTCTCCTCTTACGATATAATCTACAACATCAGTCAGATATTTAATTCGCATGATGGTAACAGGAGATTTTTTTAGTTCTTCAAAATTATCTTTCATAAACATAAAAACTCCTGTATTGATTCGATTGTTGATGTCCTTATCACGAAGAAGTGTCCCGCAATTTTCCTGATTGATATGAATTAAAGTTACCACTTTTCCGTTTTGCAGTTGTAAAAAAACTTTTGAGTTTTTATCAAAACAATTCGCTTTTATAAAATCCTTGCTTTTTTGAATGGATTGTAGATTTAAAGTAGGCAGACCGTCAGTTTGTGCCAAAGAAAAAAAGATATAATTAGAGGTATTTCCAAAGTTTTTCTCGCTAATCAGATATTCATTGGTAACTTTGTAAGTACCGATTGAGTCTTTTATATTAGTACTATATTGACAATCTTTTTGGGCAAAGGAGGTAAAGGTTAATAGAAAAAAAGTGAATGGGATTAAATATTTCATTTTTAAGTTATTTTTCTGCAAATTAAAACTATTTTGTTGTCATTTTTGTCGGTTGTAAAAAAACAGTACAGATTTCCACCATTTTTTATTTTCCACTTTTTACGAATGTTTTCTACAGCCTCCGGAAAATTTCGGGTTGTAATGTTAGCCTGTTGATTTATAAGAGCTTTCATCTCATTTTTATTGTATGAAATCACTTTTTCAATTTTAAATGATCTTCCCGGGAAATCAATCAGTTCTTCCGAAGTGTATAAATGTGAATGTTTATGGAGTTTATTTATTTGGAAAGTTTTACTAACTTCATCAAATCCGCCCGATTTCATAATAGCCGAATTAGGTTCGTAAAGAAATTTTTGCGGTAAATCATAAGAGGCATATTCGTTTTGATCTCCTAAAATAAATTGAAAGGTTTCTGTTTTATCTTTCGATATATTGGCTGTCTTTATGGTAATACTGCCTTTGTAATTATGGTGAATTTCAAAAAGCAATTCTTTTACTTCGTTTTCCAAAGCGACAATATGAATGTTTTTAACGAATTTCAGTTCAGATAAACCAGCAGAAATATCCAGTAAAGGCGCAGTTTTAATTAAAATAGAATCTGATTTTTCGAAATAAAAATCTAATAATTCAGGTACATTAGGAAGACAGTCTTTTAGCATGAAAACTTTGCCTTTGGCATCATTTCTACGGGAAGGATCAATGTAAATCCAGTCCCATTTTTGGTTTAAATTATGTAAAACATCGGTTGAGTCAGCGGTATAAAAAGTGCAGTTTTCTACTTGTAACTGCTCAAAATTATGCTTTACAATGGCAGATAACTCTTCATTGATTTCGCAGTGTGCAACAACTTCAAACTTTTTCGAAAAATAATAATCATCCACACCAAAACCTCCGGTAAGATCAATTATTGATTTCCCTTCAATTAACGAAGCTTTGTATGCTGCTGTTTTCTCAGAAGATGTCTGTTCTACTGAAACCTTGCTAGGATAAATGATATTTTGTGATAAAAACCACGTAGGTAATTTTTCCTTAGCTTTCGTTCGGGCTTCAATTTGATTTAGAATCAAAATCCAGTCAACTTCTGGAAAAGGATTTTTCTGAAGCGCTAATTTTGTAATCGAAGCACCTGTATTTTGAGATATAAAATCTTGTATGTTTTTGTTTAAAATTGAAGTGTTCAATGCTAAATTTTTTCTGTTATGACGGAAACAATTTTATTGTCTGGAAAAAATTCTTTCAGGATTACTTTTAGCATCGTATAAACCGGAATCGCTATAATCATGCCGACAATCCCGAAAGTAATTCCGCTAATTAAAGTAATAAGGAATATTTCCAGCGGGTGCGAATTTACACTTTTTGATGAAATTATAGGCTGGCTAATATTATTGTCGATAGCCTGAACGAGCAGAAAACCAATGACAACGTATATTGTTGTTGGTAAAATTTCGGACTGAAAATCACTTCCAATCAGACTAATCATAGTTAATATTGCTGCCAGAACGGTTCCGATAATCGGACCGATGTATGGAATGATATTCAAAATAGCACATAAAAAGGCAATTACAAAAGCATTTTTATTTCCGAAAATAATCAAAACAATCAAATATAGAATAAAGACTACAGTTAATTGCAGTAATAAACCAATAAAATAACGGGTTAACAAATGATTGATTTTAGTAATCGAATTTATAATTTTGTCTTCATTGGTGTCCGGAAGGATTCTTCTGGCACCTGTTTTAAATATTTCCTGGTCTTTGATGAAGAAAAATGTAATAAAGAATACAGAAACCAGCCCCATTCCCATACTACCCATAAAATTCATAATAGAGTTTATGAAACTTGTGAAATAGTTGAAATCAATTGCAGAGGTAAGTTTTGAGTCATTCAGCACTTTTTTTAAATCTACATGCTGAATATTAAAATAATTTTCAATACTTCTTTCGGTTTCTATAAATTGTGACTGAAGATGATCTGTGTCTAAAAGAGCTAAATTGTTAGCCTGTGAAATAATCAAAGGAACAAACAATAATATAAAGCCAACAATTGAGAAAATGAAAATCACAATTGTAGTGGCTGCTGCCAGTGAATTACTGAATTTTAATTTGTTTTTTAAAAAGAGCACTAAAGGATTGGCAATCAGGCATAATATCAGGGAAATACACAAATATACAATCACAGTTTGTATTTCATATAAAAAATATATAATTGCCCCAATAACCAGAATTGTTGCAAGAGCTCTTAAAATTCCATTTGAAATAATTTTTGATGTCACCATAGATTTGATTTTTGACTATAAATATAGGAAAAGCTTTTTATAATTTATCGACAAACAAAAAAAGCGGGATATCGTTTATCCCGCTTCTCTGTTGTGTTTTTGATTTTTTTTTATTGTGCAAACGATGCTCTTGCACCATTGGCTGTAAATATTGCCGATATTCTGTTTTTTTGACCTAATGTAAACATATACATAGCATTGTCATCAACATAATCCATATAGTTCATTGTCATTTCAACAGGGTTTCCGGAACAGGTACTGTAATGAGGATATGCAGGAACACCGTAATTTTCTTCATTGTGAGTAGGTGTATCTGCAACTAAATCGCTTCCGCATGTTGCATCACCCCAGATATGGCGTAAATTCATCCAGTGTCCCACTTCATGAGTTGCTGTTCTTCCTAAATTAAACGGGGCGTTTGCGGCACCTGATAGCCCAAAGTATCTTGGATCAATAACCACTCCGTCTGTTGTAGAAGAACCTCCCGGAAATTGTGCATATCCTAAAATTCCGTTTCCAATATTACAAGTCCAAATATTTAATTTAGTTGTTGGAGAAGTGGGAGCCAGACCTCCCTGAGCCGTTTTTTTCATGGCATCATTTGTACCCCATGAAGTTTTGGTAGTAGATTTTCTGATTACCTGATCCAGAACGAACGTAATTCCAATATTAGCTTTAACACCCGAAAAGAGTGCGGGAACACTGTTGTAATCTGAATTTAAGGCATTAAAATCTTTGTTTAGAATATCAATTTGCGATTGAATCTGAGCGTTAGAAATGTTTTGTGCAGCTGTCCTGTACAAAACATTTACTACAACCGGGATTTGGATTTTACCGTTAACTAAACGACCTGTAAAATTGCTAAGAGAATGTTTTGCTGTGAAAGCTTCAATTTCGTTCATTTTTAGAGCTAAAGCCGGATTAGCTTTTAGTTGTGCCTCAAAAACTTCCTGTGTTGCACATGCACGTCTCGCAGATATATTCAAATTTGAATCTGATGATTCTGTTTGTTCATTTTGACAAGAAAACAGCATTAGCGCTGCAACTGTAGATAAAAGAATTTTTTTCATGATAAAAGGGGTTTTTGTTATAAAATTGGTTAATAATTAAATGATAACACAATTTTATAACAAAAAATAAATTCAAACAAATTTTTGCAATAATTTATTTATCAGAATTTTACAAACCCTTGTGTAGTCTACTTCCTATAAAAATGTTAAATTTAAAATTAAGAAGTTAATTCGTACAAAGCTATACTTGTGGCCTGTACAACGTTCATACTGCTGTTGTTTCCAAACATATTAATGTGAACAATTTGATTTGAAATTTTTAAGAGTTCCTTTGAAATTCCATCAATTTCACTACCAGTCAGTAGTGCAATTTTTTTATTTTCAGGAATAATAACTTCTTTTAGAGGTTTGCTGTTGCTTGTAATTTCTAAAGCAATAATTTCAAAATCATTTTGAGTTAAATAATCAATTAGTTCTGTTGTTTCTTCAATAACAGAATAAGGAACACGAAGATGGGTACTTCTTGAAGTTTTGTTTATTTTTCGGGGAGTTAGCGGAATATCTTTTCCTAAAAAAATAATTTTTTCTACACCAAAAGCTTCACCCGCTCTGAAAAGCGAACCAATATTTTGCTGAAAGTAGATATGATCACAGACAAGGGTTATTGGAAATGTTTTTCTTTCAAATTGATTTTCTTCGTGGGTAAGCTGCACTTTTTAGAATTAATTGGTGAAAATATAATTAATGATGTTAGCACCCATTTTTAGTGCTTTTTGACGTACTTCAAGCGGGTCGTTATTAACTTCGGCATCTTCCCAGCCATCGCCTAAATCACATTCGTAAGTATAAAGCAAAACCAGTTTATTTTCTACAAAAACTCCAAAAGCCTGAGGTCTTTTGGCATCATGTTCATGAATTTTAGGCAATCCGTTTGGAAAAGGAAATGGTTTCTGAAAAATAGGATGATTGGCCGGAATTTCGACTAAATTATTATTTGGAAATATTTTTTTGATTTCTTTTCGAATGTATTGATCCATTCCGTAATTGTCATCAATATGAAGAAAACCGCCTCCGTTAAGATAATTTCTAAGATTTGTTATATCAGAATCGCTAAAAACTACGTTTCCATGCCCGGTCATGTGTACAAAAGGGTAGGAGAGCAAATCAGAATTTCCTGGTTCTACGGTAGAAGGTTTGGCTTTTATCTGTGTATGAATGTTTGAATTACAAAACCGGATTAAGTTAGGCAGCGAAGTAGGATTTGCGTACCAGTCACCACCACCATTGTATTTAAGTAAAGCGATTTCTTGCGAAAACGAAGAAATGGAAATTAGAAATAATAAGTAAAATATTTTTTTCATAGACAAAGTATTTTGCCAATCTGTGTCGATAAACGAGTGTAATTTCTCCTTCGTCGAAATGAGACAACATTGTATTTAATTTGAAATTTCATTAAAGAAAACTACACTATGACAAGCTACAACGGCAGCTGTTTCTGTTCTTAAACGTGTATTTCCTAAAGTTACAGGTTTGTAATTATTCTCTAACGCCAGAGCAATTTCTTTTTCAGAAAAATCGCCTTCAGGGCCAATCAAAATTGTTACACTTTCATTTGGTTTTAAAACCTGTTTTAGTGATTTTTTATCGGTTTCTTCGCAATGTGCAATCAATTGTAAGCCATTATGCTGCTGTTTGATTAATTCCTTAAACGAAACCGCTTCGTTTAATTTTGGCAGAAAAGTCTCGTTGCATTGTTTCATTGCCGATAAAATGATTTTTTCGAACCGGTCTTTATTGATTACTTTTCGTTCTGAACGATCACAGAAAAGAGGTGTAATTTCCTGAATACCAATTTCTGTGGCTTTCTCCAGAAACCATTCAAAACGATCATTCATTTTAGTTGGCGCAACGGCCAGATGTAAATGAAATTTAGGTTTTTCTGCATTTTTTATAGAAAGTACTTCAACCGTACATTTATTATCTGAAGCCAGAGTAATCTGTGTTTCAAATAATAATCCGAAGCCATTGGTTACATGCAGAATATCTGAATCTTTTTTTCGTAAAACTTTAATGATATGCCGGCTTTCTTCCTTGTCAAAAGAAAAGCTTTCGGTTGTTTCGTCTATATTCGGATTGAAAAATAACTGCATGGCTTAAAATTGAATTCGTGCTTTTGATACTACTGAAGCATCTTCGAAACGTTTTGATAAATATTTTTGATACCCAACAATCCCGATCATTGCAGCATTGTCTGTTGTATATTCAAATTTCGGAATAAAAGTTTTCCAGCCGTATTTGCTTTCGGTTTCTTTCAATGTATTTCGAATTCCGGAATTTGCTGAAACTCCTCCGCCAATGGCAATTTGTTTGATTCCGGTTTCTTTTACCGCCAGTTTAATCTTGTCCATCAAAATTTCGATAATAGTATGCTGAATAGAAGCACAGATGTCATTCAGGTTTTCTTCGATAAAATTTGGATTTTCCTGTTTGTTTTTTTGAATAAAATATAAAATAGCTGTTTTTAGTCCTGAGAAACTAAAATCTAATCCCGGAACTTTTGGTTTTGTAAACGGAAAAGCTTTCGGGTTTCCTTCTTTAGCATATTTGTCAATCAATGGTCCGCCAGGATACGGAAGCCCAAGAATTTTAGCACTTTTGTCAAATGCTTCTCCTACGGCATCGTCGGTGGTTTCACCTATGATTTCCATATCAAAAAAGCCGTTGACTTTTACAATTTGTGTATGTCCGCCGCTTATTGTTAGTGCCAAAAAAGGAAATTCAGGTTTGTCAAATCCTTCTTCGTCAATAAAATGCGCCAAAATATGAGCGTGCATGTGGTTTACAGCAATTAGCGGAATATTTAAAGCTAATGATAAAGATTTTCCAAAAGAACTCCCAACCAGCAGTGAGCCCATGAGACCTGGTCCCTGGGTAAAAGCAATGGCGCTTAGCTGTTCTTTTTGTACATTTGCTTTTCGAAGTGCAGCATCAATTACTGGTACAATATTCTGCTGATGAGCCCTTGAAGCAAGTTCCGGAACGACACCTCCGTATTGATTGTGAATTAACTGATTTGCTACAACATTTGATAATACTTTGTCGTTATGTAAAACTGCAGCAGCAGTATCATCACAAGAACTTTCAATGGCAAGAATAAAAACCTCTGAATTTTGCATATAAAGGCACAAATTTTGAATTATATTTGACAAATCAAATTTTAAACTTTCTTTGATTGTAAAGAAGGTGTCAAAATTAAAGAAATTTTATCAAAACAGTCGTTCTTTGTCTGTTCAAAATAAATTTAAAAGAAACTAAAATTAAAACAGCAATCAAAAAAGTACAGAGAGTAGTATCCAAAACCCTAATTGGGTTACTTTTACTATTGTTTTTACTTGTGATAGTTTTGTCATTGCCAGTTGTACAGACCAAAATTGCAAAATATATTACCGAAACACTAAATACCGATTTTAAAACGAATATCAGTATAGACAAGGTCGCTATAAATATTTTTGGGGGTGTTAAACTCAAAAAAGTACTGATTTTAGACCATCACAAAAAAACTTTAATTTATTCGGATATTATTACCACCGATGTTTTAAGTGTGACCAGATTGATAGACGGTGACTTGATTTTTGGAGATGTCCGGCTGACGGGGCTGATTTTTAACCTGAAAACTTATAAAAATGAAGACGAAAATAATATTAACGTTTTTATACGCCTATTTGAATCGGGAAAGCCCACAAAATCAAGTAAACATTTTCTTTTAACAGCTAAAAATGCTTACATCTCTCAGGGTTCATTTTCTGCAATTGACGAAAATAAAAGGACTCCGAAGATTATAGATTTTAAAAAGCTGAACACTTATATCAGTGATTTTAAAATATATGGTTCTGAAATAAATACTAATATTCATAGATTCTCTTTCTTAGATCACAGAGGTTTGTACGTGTCGAATCTGAGTTCAAAGTTTAGTTACACCAAAAAACAGATAAAACTCGAAAATTTAGCGATTACAACCAAAAGATCTACCATTTATGGAAAAGCTATTTTAAATTATAAGGTCAAAGATTTTTTAGAATTTACCGATAAAGTTAGGTTTGATGTGGCCTTGGATTCTGCTTCATTAGCTTCAAACGATATTCGTTATTTTTATGATGGTTTAGGAAAAAATCAGCATTTTAAAGTTAAAACCAAAATTGAGGGACCTTTGAATAATCTTAATCTGAAACGCTTAAGACTGAGCGATACAAACGGAACAAGGATTGTTGGGAACATCAATTTTAAAAATCTTTTAGGAAGCAAAACTCAAAAGTTTTCTATGGATGGAAAATTTGATAAACTGGTTGCGAGCTATGATAATTTAGTGGTTTTACTGCCAGGTGTTTTAGGGAAAAGCCTTCCGAAGGAACTTAAAAGAGTAGGTAAATTCAATATTGTTGGTGCTATAAAAGTGTCAACAACAGATTTGGAATCGAAGTTTAAAATGGCAACCGACTTAGGAAATGGGGAAGTTGACCTGCATATGAATAATATTGATTTTATAGACAAAGCATCCTATTCAGGGAATATTGTTCTCAATAATTTTGATATCGGAACATTTTTACAGCGAAAAGATATTGGCAAAACGACCTTGAATTTAGATGTTGACGGGGTCGGTTTTTCTAAGAAATATTTAAACACAGTCATAAAAGGAGATATAGCCAAACTGGATTACAATAAATACACTTATAATAATATTGTTGTAAACGGTAATTTTAAACTGCCTTACTATAAAGGAAAAGTGGCTATTAATGATCCGAATCTGAATTTGAATTTTGACGGATTGGTTGATTTAAGCAATCGTGAAAATAAATATGATTTTCATATTAATATAGAAAATTCAGATTTGCGAAAATTAAAACTTGTAAATGATTCAATCTCAAATTTTACAGGGGAAGCAGTTGTTGAATTGAGTGGTAATTCTCTTCAAAATCTTCATGGCAATATCTATATCAAAGATGCTGTCTACCAAAATCCAAAATCAACTTACGTTTTTGATGAAGTAACGGTAAATTCGAGTTTTGATTCGGACAGATTGCGAACTATAACGGTAAATTCGACAGATGTTGTAAACGGAAAAATTGTGGGTAAATTTCAGTTTGACCAACTCGGTAAACTTGTTATGAATTCAGTAGGAAGCCTTTATACAAATTATAAACCTTACAAGGTAAAAAAAGGACAATTCTTGCGTTTCAATTTCCATGTTTATAATAAGGTGGTCGAAATGTTATATCCCAATATTGAAATTGATTCTAGTACTGTTCTCCGTGGAAGAATTGATGCTGACAAACATGAATTCAAGTTTAGATTTAATTCTAAAAAAATAACAGCTGCAAAAAATACATTTGATAACATCAGGATTAATATTGATAATAAAAATCCGTTGTATAATGCATTTATAGAACTTGATAGTATAAAAACACCATATTATAAAATCCGCGATTTCAACCTGATAAATGTAACATCAAAGGATACATTATTTGTTCGTTCTGAGTTTAAAGGCGGGAACAAGGGAGAGGATTATTTCAATCTGAACTTATATCATACTATTGATAAAACCAAAAATAATATTGTAGGAATTCATAAATCTGAAATAAAATTTAAGGACTACCTGTGGTATCTAAATGAAGACGAAGAAGATGATAATAAGGTGGTTTTTGATCAGAAATTTAAAAATTTCAATATTGACAACATTGTACTGTCGCATGAAAATCAAAAAATAGATTTAAATGGAGTTATAAAAGGAACAGATTATAAAGATTTGGTAATGAATTTTGAGGATGTTGATATTAATAAAATAACTCCTTTAAATAAAAAGTTTGTTGTCAATGGTAATCTGAACGGGAATGTAAATTTTAAACAAAATAAAAACGTTTATCAGCCTACCGCTACAATTGAAATTGATGATCTGAATCTGAACAAAATAGATTTAGGCACTTTAAAGTTTGATATTTCAGGCGATGAAACATTTAAAAAGTTTACTATTAATTCATCAATTGAAAATAATTTTGCTGAATCTTTTAAAGCAGAAGGAAGTTTTGCAATTCAGAATAAAGAGACTTTTCTTGATTTAAGTCTAAAGCTTGAAAATTTCAATTTGGCAGCATTAAGTACAATTGGAGGTGATGTTTTGTCGAATATAAGAGGAAGTGTGTCTGGTAATGCCGCAATTGTCGGAAATCTTAAAAAGCCTGAAATCAATGGAAGACTTTATGTTGAAAAGGCAGGAATGACAGTTACTTATCTGAATACAGATTATGAGTTAAATAACCGAACTGTTATTGATTTGACAGATGAAAAGTTTTTGTTTAGGAATAATCAGTTAACAGACACTGAATATAAGACCAAAGGCTTGTTAAATGGTACGATTGAACATAAGAATTTCGGAGACTGGAAATTAGATTTAACGATAACTTCAAAACGATTACTTGCTTTAGATACAAAAGACAGCGAAGATGCAGCTTATTTCGGGACAGCATTTATCAATGGAACTGCAAGTATAAAAGGTCCGACTGAAGCTTTGTTTATCAAAGTAGATGCAAAATCAGAAAAAGGGACGGAGATAAAAATACCAATTAGTAATGTTCAAAGTGACGGAGATAAAAATTTCATCCATTTTGTTACTCCTAAAGAAAAATTTAATTTGTCTAAAGGAATTGTAGAACGAACAAGAGATTATAATGGATTAGAATTAGAATTTGATTTTGATATTACACCAGACGCACAAATAGAAGTGATTTTGGATAGGGATTCTGGGCACGGTATGAAAGGCAGAGGACACGGCTCATTGTTGTTTAAAATAAATACCCTTGGTAAGTTTAATATGTGGGGAGATTTTCAGGCTTATGAAGGAACTTATAACTTTAAATACGGTGGCTTGGTAGATAAAAAGTTTGCTGTTAGAAAAGGCGGATCGATTATATGGGAAGGAAACCCAATGAAAGCACAATTAAATTTAGAAGCTGTATACAGGACAATTGCAAATCCGGCTGTTTTATTAGAAAATTCCTCTTTCAATAAAAAAGTGCCGGTAGAGGTTGTGATTGGTTTAAGAGGGGATTTAACAAGTCCTGAACCTAATTTTGATATTCAGTTTCCTTCAGTAAGCAGTGTTTTGAAATCTGAGATACAATACAAACTGGATGATAAAGATATTCGTCAGACTCAGGCCTTATATTTATTATCAACGGGTTCTTTTATGAGTACAGATGGCTTTAGTCAGGGGGATTTTTCGGGAACTCTATCTGAAACTGCTATGAGTTTATTAGGAGGAATAATTCAATCTGATAATGATAAAATTAATGTTGGTTTTAATTATGTTTCTGCAGACAGGCGTATAGGCCAGGAGGCAGATGGTCAGGTTGTTGCAACTGTTTCTTCTCAGGTTAATGAACGTATTACAATTAATGGAAAAGTAGGAGTGCCTGTAGGAGGAATAAACGAATCGGCAATTGTAGGTGATATTGAAGTGCAATATCGTATTAATGAAGATGGTACCGCTAATTTGCGTTTGTTTAATAAAGAAAATGACATTAATTATATAGGTCAGGGTATTGGATATACACAGGGAGTTGGTATTTCGTATGAAGTCGATTTTGATACCTTCAGCGAACTGGTTAATAAGATATTTAAAAAGCATAAATTAGGAAAAGTAACCAAGAGTTCTAATGATATACCAGATTCTAATCTGAATCCTGATTATTTAAATTTTACGAATAAGAAAAAAGAGGCTGAGAAAAATAAATCTGAGGAAAAGAAAAATGAAGAAGAAAAAAAGCCACAACAGAAAAGCAATAATGAAGGCGTGATTCCTGATGATAATGATTTTTAATAAGGATGATTTTTAAATCATTTCCCGGATAGGTGTTGATTCTTTTTTGTAGTTTTATCTAAATCTAAAAAATTAAAGATTTATAACACTTCATTTATAGAATGTTAATTTTACATTATTAATTAAAAAATGTGTCTTTTATTATTTTAAATGAATTTTTTAGGTTTGAAAAACTTATTAACCGAAAACGTTTGAATTAGGTTTTTTTACTAATTTGTTACAATCATTAACTGGAAACTGCTTAATGTTTGCTAAATTTACACTTTAATACTTAAATAATGCCAAAAACGATAAAAAAAGTAGGTGTTCTTACTTCAGGAGGAGACTCACCGGGAATGAATGCAGCAATACGTTCAGTTGTTCGAACGTGTGCTTATCATAATATAGAATGTTTGGGAATTTATAGAGGGTATCAGGGAATGATTGAAGGTGACTTCAAGGAAATGGGACCCCGAAGTGTAAATAACATTGTAAATAAGGGAGGGACGATTTTAAAGTCTGCCCGTTCACTTGAATTCAAAACACCGGAAGGTAGAAAAAAAGCTTATGATAATCTGGTAAAAGCTGGAGTAGATGCTCTTGTTGTTATTGGAGGTGACGGAAGTTTTACCGGAGGATTGATTTTTAATTCAGAATACGGCTTTCCGGTAATGGGAATCCCAGGTACAATAGATAATGATATTTTTGGAACAAGTCATACTTTAGGTTATGATACAGCCTTAAATACTGTTGTAGATTGTATTGATAAAATCAGGGACACTGCCAGTTCACATAACCGTTTGTTTTTTGTAGAGGTTATGGGTAGAGATGCCGGACACATTGCTCTTAATGCAGGTATCGGTGCAGGAGCCGAAGAAATTCTTATTCCTGAAGAAGATTTAGGTCTCGAGAGACTTTTAGATTCTCTTCAAAAAAGTAAAGCTTCAGGAAAATCATCAAGTATAGTAGTTATTGCTGAAGGGGATAAAATTGGTAAAAACGTATTCGAACTAAAAGATTATGTAGAAGCCAACCTGCCTGAGTATGACGTAAGGGTCTCTGTTCTGGGACACATGCAGCGTGGAGGTTCTCCATCATGTTTTGACCGTGTTTTAGCAAGTCGCTTAGGAGTAAAAGCCGTAGAATCATTAATTGACGGGAAGTCCAATTATATGGTCGGATTAAAAGAAGACAAAGTAACTTTGACTCCTTTGGAACAGGCAATTAAAGGTAAATCTGAAATTGATATGGAGTTACTAAGAGTATCTGATATCATGTCAACATAAAAGAAACGAAGTTTATAGTGAGAAAATTAAACTTTAAATCAGTTAAATAAAAACAAAAACAAAATCGAGTAAAATGTCAAAAGTAAAATTAGGAATAAACGGATTTGGACGTATTGGAAGAATCGTTTTTAGAGAGTCTTTCAATAGAGATAATGTAGAAGTTGTTGCAATCAATGACTTGTTAGATGTAGATCACTTAGCTTATTTATTAAAATATGATTCAGTACACGGACGTTTCGACGGAACTGTAGAAGTTAAAGAAGGAAAATTGTATGTAAACGGAAGAAATATCCGTATCACTGCAGAAAGAAATCCTGCTGATTTAAAATGGAATGAAGTTGATGTTGACGTTGTTGCAGAATGTACAGGTATCTTCACAACTATCGAAACTGCAAGTGAGCACTTAAAAGGTGGTGCTAAAAAAGTAATCATTTCTGCTCCTTCTGCTGACGCTCCAATGTTTGTAATGGGAGTTAATCACGAAACTGCAAAAGCTTCTGATTTAGTTGTTTCTAACGCTTCTTGTACTACAAACTGTTTAGCTCCTTTAGCTAAAGTTATTAATGATAATTTTGGAATCGTTGAAGGTTTAATGACTACTGTTCATGCTACAACTTCAACTCAAATGACTGCTGACGGACCTTCTAGAAAAGACTGGAGAGGTGGACGTGCAGCTGCAATCAATATCATTCCTTCTTCAACTGGTGCTGCAAAAGCAGTTGGAAAAGTTATCCCTTCTTTGAATGGAAAACTAACAGGTATGGCTTTCCGTGTTCCTACTGCTGACGTTTCTACAGTAGATTTAACTGTGAAATTGGCTAAAGAAACCTCATACGAAGAAATTATGGCTGTTTTGAAAAAAGCTTCTGAAAATGAATTGAAAGGTATTTTAGGATATACTGAAGATGCTGTTGTTTCTCAGGATTTTATTTCTGACAAAAGAACTTCAATCGTTGATGCAACTGCTGGAATTGGTTTAAATTCAACTTTCTTCAAATTGGTATCATGGTATGATAATGAGTACGGATATTCAAGTAAACTAATCGATTTGTCAGTACATATCGCAGGTTTAAAATAATATTTTATAAAATGATAAAATCCCGTTATTTCAAAGTAACGGGATTTTCTTATTTTGTCACATCTTTAATTAATGTGAAAAATACACTTTTAATTAAAGGAAAAACTAATTAAAAAAACTAGACTAAAATGAAATTAATAGTTGACAGCGGTTCTACTAAAGCAGACTGGATAGCAATTGATGATAATGGAAAGGTATTGTTTACGACACAGACTTTAGGATTAAATCCTGAAATTCTGGAAGGGCCTGAAATTATTGAAAGAGTAAATGATCGTTTTGATATTTCCCAGAACAGAAAAGAAGCTACTCATTTGTTCTTTTACGGCGCAGGGTGTGGAACAGACAGAATGAAGCTTTCTTTGTCTCAGGTATTTCAGGAGTATTTTGAAAATGCGATTGTAGAGGTTCATGAGGATACCTATGCAGCTGTTTATGCAACTACACCAAAAGGAGAAGAGGCGATTGTTAGTATTTTGGGTACAGGTTCTAATTGCAGTTATTTTGATGGAAAAATATTGCATCAAAAAGTACAGTCGTTAGGGTATATTGCCATGGATGACTGTAGTGGTAATGTTTTAGGTAAAGAATTAATCAGAAAGTATTATTTTAATAAAATGCCTAAAGAAATGGCAGCTGAGTTTGAAAAAGAGTATAATCTGGATCCTGATTTTATCAAAAACAAATTATACAAAGAACCAAATCCAAATGCTTATCTGGCTACTTTTGCTAAGTTTTTAATTCAGCATAAAGATTCTGAATTTTGCAGAAAAATTATCTTTAAAGGGATGAAATCTTTCGTTAAAAACTACATTAAACAATATGATAACTATCAGGAGGTTCCTGTTCATTTTGTAGGCTCTATAGCTTTTTATTTAAAGGATGAATTACAGGAGATATTTGATAAATATGAACTTAGGCTTGGTAATGTTTTAAGGCGTCCTATTGATGGTCTGATAGCTTATCACGTTGCTAATAAATAAAGAATTAGAATGGAAATTGCAATTATTGCACATGATGGAAAAAAAGCAGATTTGATTAATTTTTTGATTAAAAATACGACTGTTCTGCAAAATGAAAATATAAATTTAATAGGAACAGGTACTACCGGAGGAAAAGCTGAAGCAGCAGGTTTTAAAACAAAACGTATGCTTTCAGGGCCCTTGGGTGGGGATGCTCAGATAGCTGGTAGGGTTGCAGAAGGGTTAACCCAGATGGTTTTCTTTTTTAAGGATCCTTTGTCGAGTCATCCGCATGAAGCAGATATTAATATGCTGATAAGAGTTTGTGATGTGCATAATGTGCCGCTGGCTACTAATGAAGCTACGGCACAATTATTATTAGATGCTATTGCACAGCGATTATAGAAATCTCAACATTTACATTTTTAGGCAGACATGCCACCTGAACCGTTTCACGTGCTGGAGCGGTTTTTTCGTTAAAATAAGAGCCGTAAACGGTATTTATTGCTGCAAAATTGTTCATGTCCATGATGAAAATAGAAGTTTTTACCACATTCTCAAAAGTCATTTCTGCTGCTTCAAGAATAGCAGCAATGTTTTGCATTACCTGATGCGTTTCATCATTGATATTTTCGGTTACAAGTTCACCTGTTGAAGGATTTATGGCTATTTGTCCTGAAGCATAAAGCGTGTTTCCTGTTAATACAGCCTGATTGTAAGGGCCTATAGGAGCAGGAGCTTTTTCGGTAAAGATTATTTTTTTCATATCAAAAAAATATTAAATTCTGTAATATTGATTATCGGTTTGTAGCGCTTCGTTTGTTGTATTTGATGTCGCTAAGCATTCCGGATTTAATTCCTATAAAGAAGTTCCAGTTTGAATATGGTCCTAACGGAGTCCAGTTAAAAGACATTCTCCAGCTCAATAAATCTCTTTCAAAACGGAGTTGTGTAAATGTAACCCCTTTTTGAACAAAATCATAACCGGTTGAAATTCCGCCTTTCCATTTAGGAGTAATATCCATATTGGCAGAAACCATTATCGAATTTCCGGTAATTTTGTTTTCCCTGCTTGCATTCGAATAGGTCAATGAATAAGCCATTGTCATGTCCCATGGGAGTTTTGAATTAAAAAATTCGGTAATAACATTTTCAGAATCTTCCTCTGAAAACTGGCTTTTCCTTGTGTCATTCAAATCAGTATTTGTTCCAAATAAATCATCGCTACGCCCCCCGTTTCGTTGACTTTGTTTGTTTTCGTCCTTTTTTTCGTTTTTATTTGAAAAAGAATAATTTAAGGTCATATTGGCGCTTGTCATTCTGAAAAGACTTCCTCCGTTATTAATATTAAATTCGTTGATTTGCTGACCTGAATTATCAATTGCATAAGGGTTTAAAGTTGCAGCAAAATTGACATTCATTTTATTGTCAAACAATTGAGTTCCTCCGCTAACACGAACAGGTTCGAGTGCGAATGTTGTTACTCCGTCAGCATTAAAATTATAACTGGTGCTGAAATTTAAATTGTTCAACAGCATCATTTTCTTCGGTTCTGTTTTTGTGCTGTCCTTATCTGTTACCTTGGCTTCAAAAGTATTGCTCAGGTCAAAACCTATAATGTTAGAATTAGATTTACCAGGTTGTCCGTAAACGCCATTTTCAAATCGGGTATAATCTTTATAAGTTTTACCGGTAGCATCTATAGCATAGGTGTCATAATATTTTTCAAAACTTGGAGTGTAAGAATAGGAAAAAGATGGGCGCATAACATGACGTATAGCTTGTATTTTTTTTGTATCACCAAATTTGAAAGTACCATAAATAGTGGTTCCTAAACTAGAACTAAAATTGTATGTTCTAAAAGCGTCAAAACCATTAACTGTTTTGTCTACAACTGTATTTAAGTTCTCATCATAAGACCTGTTAATTGTTTTTGTTACCCATGTTTCCTGATAATTTGTTGAGGCACTGGCACTAAAATATTTGAATATTTTAAAATTGGTACTAATTGGGATACTATGCTGCATTCCAATTTGAGCATTTTCAAACATCTGAGGTTTGAAAAATAACGAATCTGTAGTAGTAAAACTGTTTTTACCGCTTAGATTGTATTGTAAATTGATGTTTTTAATTAATCCTTTTTTTACACCGTCTTTTCCAACAAAAGGATAGATACGATCAATACTTCCCTGCAAAGAAGGAAGAGTCATACTAATTTGTTCTGTCTGGGTGTTTTGAGAATGTGTTGCAGTTAATGCTATTCTGGCTTGTGGAATAGTATTGAAAGTTTTGTTCCAGGAAATAGAAGAACTAAGCGTATTATTTAAGCTTGAACCAACATTGGCCTGATTGATAGATTGTTTGAAATATTTACTACTACCCATATTGACAGAGGCAGAAAAACTTGAATTCGGATTCGATTTTGAGTCTTTTGAATGAGACCACTGGATGTTGTAAATGTTTTGCTTTGAATAATCGGGATAACCTCTTTCGCTGGTTATTAAATTTTCAAAACGAACATTCACATTTCCTCTAAATTTATATCTTTTGGCATAGGAGGATTCAAACCGCAGGGCGTAACTTCCGTTAGTATAATAATCTCCAAGAGCCGTTAAATCATAATTGTCGCTTAAGGCAAAATAATATCCTCCGTTTTGCAAAGAAAATCCTCTGGTATTGGAATCGTTATAACTAGGCAGGATAATACCTGAAACACTTTTTTCCTGACTCATAGGAAAATAGGCGTAAGGTAATGCAATAGGTGTAGGGACATCTGCAATAACCATATTGGTTAAGCCGACAACTACTTTTTTATTTGGAACGAATTTGACTCTGCTGGTTCTGAAATAATATTCAGGATTATCCACATCTGTAGAAGTAGTAAAACGGGCTCCTTTCAAATAATAAACAGAATCATTTTCTTTTTTGGTAATCTGCGCTTTTATTTTAAATTCACCTTGCTCCGTTCTGGAGTTGTAAATTAAAGCTTTCTTTGTTTTGAAATTAAAGCGAATAGAATCCGGCTGAACTTCATTAGATCCCTGTTTGAAATTTGGATATTGTATCAAAGTTCCCGTAGAATCTTTTATCCTTCCGGCATAGACTTCGTCTTTTTCGTAATCAAGGACAATAATTCCGGATTTTAATTCTACATCTTTGTAATATAATTCAGCTTCATTATAAAGGGTAATTCTTTTTTTCTTCTGATCTATTTTAGCGTAATCTTTAGCTACATATTTTACTTTTCCGTCAAGAAAAGTCTTTTTAGCTTTTACAGTATCCAGTTTAACAGTGTCAGTTATGGTTTTTGTACTGTCTGTAGTAGTGATTTTAGGGTTACTGGTTTGTTTTACAGCTGTTAAAGGTTTTTTTTTGGCTTTTATATCTTGTGAATATAAATTACCATATCCCAGTGTAAGGAAAAATGATACTAAAACGATATTAAATAAGTTTGTGTGCAAAGGTTTAAATGCTATTTTTGTAAAATTATGGCTTGTTTTTTGACATGTCAAACTTACATATAATTTTTTGGCAAAAATAATCAATTGTAAAAATTATAACTGTTGCATTTTATTAAAATTAACTTTTAGATTTATGAACTTTTTTAACAAAACTAGACTAATTTTTAGTTTTTTTCTATTGACAATTTCATTTTGCGCTTTTAGTCAGGCTAATGTGTTTAAGGTAACGCTTGATGCAGGTCATGGAGATCATGATTTTGGAGCTGTTTATAGTGGGCGTATTGAAAAAAATATTGCTTTGGCTATTGTGCTTAAAGTAGGGAAAATATTAGAGGCTAGTCCGAATGTTCATGTCATTTATACACGTAAAACGGATGTTTTTATAGATTTGGTCGAAAGAGCCAATATTGCAAACAGAGCCAATTCTAATATTTTTGTTTCAATACATTGTAATGCTAATAAAAACACAGCTGCAGACGGAACAGAAACCTATGTGATGGGTTTGAGTAAAGTTGCATCAAATCTTGAAGCTGCCAAAAAAGAGAACTCGGTAATTACTTTAGAAAAAGATTATAAACGAAAGTATGAAGGTTACGATCCAAATTCTCCTGAATCAATGATTGGGATGACTTTAATGCAGGAGGAATATTTAGACAACAGCATTTCATTAGCAAGTAAAATTGAGGATAATTTTGAAAAATTAGGAAAAAAACTTCGTCATGGCGGAGTTAAGCAGGCTCCTTTTATGGTGCTTCATAAGGCTTATATGCCAAGGGTTTTGGTAGAAACAGGTTTCGTATCAAATCCAACAGAAGGAGATATTTTAAACTCAGAAGCCGGTCAAAATGATATAGCTGAAGCAATTGCACAGGCTATTTTAAGTTACAAAAGAGAATATTTTGGAACAGGAGCTCAGGAAATTAATGAAGCAAAACCTGTAAAAGATACTGCTAAGCCTAAAGTTGCAGAGTCAGCGCCAAAGGTTGAAAAGGAAGCTCCAAAAGGAACTTTTTTTAAGGTGCAGCTTATTGCAAGTATCAAAAAAACGCCTTTGGAACCTAAAAATTTTAAAGGCCTTAAAAACGTAACGATGATCTATGAAAATAATATTTACAAATATTTTTATCAGGAAACTTCAGATTACGAAACCGCTAAAAAATATTTACAAGAAGCTAAGAGTAAAGGATATGGAGCTTCTTTTTTGGTAGCAACCAAAAACGGTGAAAAAATCAGTATTCAGGACGCTATCAAATAATACTGGTAAGTTCGAATATTTATATTAATTTTGTACAAACACTTACAATTTTGAAACTAACAAGAGAAATCAAAACGGCTATTTTAGTCATTACGTCCATTTTATTATTTATCTGGGGTTATAGTTTTTTAAAGGGCAGGGAGCTTTTTACGAATTATAAAACATTATATGTTGAGTATGACAATGTTGAAGATCTTGCGTCTACAGCTCCTGTTACATTAAATGGTCTTGTAATTGGTAAAGTAAATAAGATTACAATAAATGAAGTAACAGGTAAATTATTAGTTGAACTACAATTAAAAACAGATTTTCCTATTTCTAAAACCAGTAAAGCTTCTTTGTATTCGCCAAGTTTAATAGGAGGAAAACAGATAAAGATTGTTCCTAACTTAGCAGACAAAGATCCTGCCGAAGACGGTCAGACTCTTTTAAGCACAGTCGAGTTAGGCCTGACAGAATCTTTAGGAGGGAAAATTGAGCCGATTCAGCAAAAACTGGAAAAGATGCTGGTAAATATTGATGTTTTGGTTACAGGACTAAACAATACTTTAGACCAAAAAACACAAGAAAACCTGAAGAAAACAATAGCTGAGTTAAGTCAGACAATGGAGCAGTTTCATAAAGCCTCAGGTAGTCTGAATTCTATTTTAGATACTAATAAAGGTCAGATAAACGGAATCGTGACAAATTTAAACAAGATGTCTGGTAACTTCAATAAAATATCGGATACTTTAAATAAGGCTGATTTAGGGAAAACAGTCAGAAACCTGAATCAGACATTAGCTAAAGTTGATGGACTTATGGCAAATTTAAATTCAGGAAAAGGTACAGCAGGAAAATTATTAAATGATGATGCATTGTATAATAATCTGGCAAAAACATCAAAAGAATTAGAGTTATTATTGCAGGATGTACGCCTGCATCCAACACGTTATGTAAATGTTTCGGTTTTTGGAAAGAAAAACAAACCTTATGTAGCGCCAACAGAAGAGGAGAATCCGACGACTAAAAAATAACAGCAATGAGCTATCTTGATAATATTTTGTTTGCTATAATTCTAATAGCCGGTTTTGGTTTTTTTGCTTCAAACATCAAAAAAATCATCCGAAATATCAATTTGGGTGTTGATGTAAAGAGGAATGATAATCCTAAAGAGCGCTGGACAAATATGGCTATGATTGCACTGGGGCAGTCGAAAATGGTCAAGCGCCCTATAGCCGGAATACTTCATATTTTTGTGTATGTAGGATTTGTAATTATCAATATCGAGTTACTCGAAATTATTATCGATGGATTGATAGGAACTCATAGAGTTTTTGCACCTTTTTTAGGAGGAGTTTATGATGTTTTAATAGCTTCATTTGAAATATTAGCAATACTTGTAATTTTTGCTGTAGCCGTTTTCTGGATCAGAAGAAATCTGATTAGACTAAAACGGTTTATACATTCTGATTTAAAGGGCTTTCCTAAAAGTGACGCTAATTATATTCTGTATTTTGAAACAGTATTAATGATTCTGTTTTTATTGATGAATGCCGCTGATTTGCACTTGCAAAATGTGCCGGGCGGAGTTTTTCATAAGGCAGGCAGTTTTCCAATTAGTCAGTACATAGCGCCAATTTTTAACGGAATGTCAAATGAATTGGTTGTTGTCTTATTTGAAGCATTTTGGTGGTTGCATATTGTAGGTATTTTATGTTTTATGAACTACTTATATTTTTCAAAACACCTGCATATTCTTTTAGCCTTCCCAAATACTTATTTCGCTAATTTAAAACCTCAGGGTCAATTTGATAATTTGGCTTCGGTTACTAAAGAAGTAAAATTAATGATGGATCCAAATGCAGATCCGTTTGCTGCTGCTCCTGCAGATGAAAATGCTGTTCCTGCAAAATTTGGTGCAAGTGATGTTCAGGATCTAAACTGGGTACAATTATTAAATGCTTACACCTGTACTGAATGTGGGCGTTGTACATCATCATGTCCGGCAAATCAAACGGGTAAAAAATTGTCTCCACGAAAAATTATGATGGATACAAGAGATCGTTTGCAGGAAGTGGGGAAAAATATCGACACGAATAAAGGGGTTTTTGTTCCTGATAATAAAACTTTATTAAACGATTATATTACACCTGAAGAATTATGGGCGTGTACGTCTTGTAATGCCTGTGTTGAAGAATGTCCTGTTAATATCAGTCCGTTGTCTATTATTATGGATATGCGCCGTTATTTAGTAATGGAACAAAGTGCTGCACCAATGTCGCTAAATGCGATGATGAGTAATATAGAAAACAATGGAGCGCCTTGGCAATACAGCCAACAAGACCGATTGAACTGGAAAAACGAAAATTAAAATAGCTTGATTGGGTTATTTATAACCGTTTAGAATAGTTAATACACCTAATTTAAAGTTTCAGATTAAAACATGGAATTTTAAACTTTAAACAAAAAAATGAAATGTCAGAAAATTTAGTAGTACCAACAATGGCAGAAATGCTGGCCGAAGGAAAACAGCCTGAAGTGTTGTTTTGGGTTGGTTGTGCAGGAAGTTTTGATGATAGAGCAAAGAAAATCACAAAAGCTTTTGTGCGAATTCTAAATCGTACAAATGTTTCTTTTGCTGTGCTGGGTACTGAAGAAAGCTGTACCGGAGATCCTGCGAAAAGAGCAGGTAACGAGTTTTTGTTTCAGATGCAGGCCATGATGAACATTGAAGTTCTGAATGCTTATGAAGCTAAAAAAATTGTCACTGCATGTCCGCATTGTTTCAATACCTTGAAAAATGAATATCCTGAATTAGGAGGTAATTACGAAGTTATTCATCACACAGAGTTTTTAAAATCATTAATTGAGGATGGCAGGTTGACTGTTGAAGGCGGTCAGTTTAAAGGAAAAAAAATCACTTTTCACGACCCATGTTATTTGGGGAGAGCGAATAAAGTTTATGAGGCTCCGAGAGATTTGATTCAGAAACTGGATGTTGAGCTGGTTGAAATGAAGCGTTCAAAAGCAAATGGACTATGTTGTGGAGCTGGTGGAGCACAAATGTTTAAAGATGCTGAGTCAGGAAATAAAGAAGTGAATATAGAAAGAACAGAAGATGCGCTTGAAATACAGCCGGATATTATAGCAGCCGGATGTCCGTTTTGCAATACCATGCTGACTGATGGTATTAAAAATAAAGAGAAAGAAGGGCAGGTAAAAGTAATGGACATTGCAGAGCTTATCGCAAACGCACAAGATTTATAAAATAAATGATAAAAAAAATATTTTTACTGACAACAGTTCTTTTTTTTAATGTTGTTTCATATTCGCAAGATGTTTTAAGCGTTATAGCTAAAGAAACGTGTGAATGTCTGGATGCCAAAAAAGGCAAATCGGATAATTTTACTGGGGATGAATTAAAAACCGCTGTAGGATTATGCATGATTAAAAGTTATTCTGATCACATGTCTGAGTTTAAAGGTGATGAGAAAGTAAAATTTGGTGACAAGGAAGGGATGACCAGATTAGGGGAAGCAGTTGGTGTGAAAATGCTTGAAACTTGTCCTAATATGATTCTGGAATTAGGAAAAGGATCTCAAAAAGATGTAGAAACCGAGGAAGAAGATGCTTTTGTTACTGGTGAAGTAACAGATATTAAATCAGAACAGTTTTTGACTTTGCAGATAAAAGATAAAAACGGAAGAAGTTATAGTCTTCTTTTGCTGGATTATTTTGACACAGCATCTTTGCTGACTAACAACGAAATAAAGAAAAAGGATAAGCTCAAAGTAAGTTATACAGAGATTGAATTATTTGATACGAAAGCAAAAGAATTCAGATATTTTAAAATCCTTACCAAATTAGAGAAACAATAATCAGGTCTGTCTTTTGATACTGAACTAAAATAATTAAGAAAAAAACAATGTATATACCTTTTGAAAATTTACCTGGTGAATCCAGAGTTTGGATTTATCAATCGAACAGAAAATTTTCTGAGGAAGAATTTTCTGAAATCGAAACCGATTTAAAGGCATTTGTAGAAGAGTGGGCTGCACATGGTACAAGTCTTGAAGCTTCATTTTTATTGAAATACAATCGCTTTATTATATTGGCTGTTAATCAGGAAGTACAAGCTGCAACAGGATGTTCTATTGATAGCTCGGTTGAATTTATTCAGGGTTTAGAAAGAAAATATAATGTTGACTTACTGGATAAGATGAATGTTACTTTTAAACTTGGAGAGCATATTGCACACAAACCATTAATTGATTTTAAGAAAATGGTAAAAGACAAATCAGTTTCTGAAAATACAATTGTGTTCAATAATCTGGTTAACAATATTGAAGAATTTAACGACTCATGGGAAGTTCCTGCAGCTGATAGCTGGCATAGAAGATTTTTCTAACAGGGAATTATAAAATATTTGAGAGGGCATGAAATTTAGGTTTTATGCCTTTTTTATTCAAACTAATTTGAGTTTAAAATATTTAAAATTTGTCAGGGAGAGAAATGGGGATTTTCATAAAAAAAAACTTCTAACCTAGCCCTGATGGAAGTGACATCCTTTTATGGCGGAGTTCGCCATAAAAGATATAGCGGACAGCAGGACATGAGGTTTTTATGGAAATTCAGGTTTCTGCTTCTTATAAAAATTATAAATTTTAAGAAATAGATAAATTTTGGTTTATTTTGAAAGAGATATAATTTTAGTAAAATCTAACATTTTTATTGCTGGAGGACAGCTGTTTTTTGAGTATTTTCGTAGTATTAAATTTAATACATGAAAATAGCAATTGTCTGTTATCCTACTTTTGGAGGTAGTGGTGTGGTAGCCACTGAGTTAGGTCTTGAATTAGCCAGAAGAGGACACGAAATACATTTTATTACCTACAGCCAGCCCGTAAGATTGGCACTTTTGAACCCTAATGTTCATTATCACGAAGTAAACGTTCCTGAATATCCACTTTTTCATTATCAGCCTTATGAGCTGGCTTTGTCAAGCAAACTGGTTGATATGGTGAAATTGTATAAAATTGAGTTATTGCACGTGCATTATGCTATTCCACACGCTTATGCGGGTTATATGGCGAAGCAAATGCTGAAAAATGAAGGAATTAATCTTCCGATGGTGACAACGCTTCACGGAACAGACATTACTTTAGTTGGAAATCATCCTTTTTACAAACCGGCGGTAACATTTAGCATTAATAAATCAGATTATGTGACTTCAGTTTCGCAAAGTCTGAAAGATGATACACTGAAATTATTCAAAATCAAGAATAAGATTAAGGTAATTCCAAATTTTATTGAACTGGATAAGGTAGTTAAAGACCCTGCAGCGCCTTGTCATCGTAGTGTTATGGCAAAGGCTGAAGAACGTATAATTACACATATCAGTAATTTTAGAAAGGTAAAACGAATTCCGGACATTGTTAAGATTTTCTATCAGATTCAAAAAGAAATGCCTGCCAAACTAATGATGGTTGGTGACGGTCCTGAAAAAGAAAATGCAGAACTGTTGTGTCAGGAGTTAGGAATTCTGGATAAAGTGATTTTTTTTGGAAACAGTAATGAAATAGATAAAATTTTACTTCTGACGGATTTATTTTTACTGCCATCCGAAACAGAAAGTTTTGGTTTAGCTGCTCTGGAAGCGATGGCATGTGGAGTTCCTGTGATTTCAAGTAATTCAGGGGGGCTGCCTGAAGTTAATCATGATGGTGTATCCGGATATTTGAGTGATGTTGGAAATATTGATGAAATGGCTCAAAATGCTATTAAAATCCTTAAAGATGATAAAGTTTTGAAGGAGTTTAAAAACAATGCATTGGAAGTTGCTAAAAAATTTGATATCCAAAACATATTACCTAAGTATGAAGCGTTATATCAAAAAGCAATAGACGATTATAAGGAATAGAAATTTTAATTTGTAAAGTAAAGGGTATGAAAAAAGTAATTTCGGTTTTGACAGTTTTTGTTTTAATTTCCTGTGGAGCAAAAAAAACATCTGATTCAACGGAATTGTATGAAATCTTAACGGAACAATCTGATGGTGGCGGGAATATCAGGTTTTTTGAAATCCTGAGTGAACCCAATGAAATTGTAATGCTTCAGAATGACCCACATATAAAAGATAAAATTAAACAAGGTGATATTGCGAATTCTAATTTTGTAATCCTGAATATGGGGCAAAAAAATACAGGAGGTTACTCAATAGGAGTTGAAAAGGTAGAAGAAACGGATAAAAATATCATTATTACGGTAAAAGAAAATAATCCTGCTCCTGATGCCATGCTGATGCAGGTTATTACGTATCCTTACACCGTTGTAAAAATAAGATCAAAAAAAGAAATAATTGTCAAATAAAAAAATCCAGCTATTAAATATAGCTGGATTTTTTTTATTAAAGGAAGTTGGTTGTTTAAGAATTAGAATCTAAATCTTGCTCCAAATCCAACATCAAAACCAAAGTTGTCATCATCATAATAACCTGATCCGATTTCTGGTCTGGCATCAAATGATAAAGTAAGAGGGATTTCTTTAAATCTGTATTCTACACCAATATCTCCGGCAGCAAAAACATAAGTTCCACTGTCGTTATAATGATCATTTCCATAATGATAATCGTAATCCCAGGTTGCAATACCTCCACCAACACCGGCATACCAGTTAAAACCTCCTTCAATATTCCAAACCCATTGGTAAAGTGCTACACCTTTTATGGCATCAACGTCATGATTGTCTCTCCAGCCTAAATCGAATTCAAGTCTGTTTTTTTGGCTTAATCCTAATTGGTATGATATTTCTCCTCCAAATCCGTTATTGTCCCCTAAACGTAATCCTAATGCGTGTTTAGAAATTTGTTGTGATTGAGCCGTAAATGCGAAACCTACTAATGCAATGGCAGATAAAATTATTTTTTTCATAGAATAAAAATGGTTATAAATTTTTTTCAAAAATACAATTACTGTAATACAGAAACGTATAAAATCCTCTAAAATTGTTATGTAATTTCCATGTTTATGAAAAAAATAAACGAATATTTTTTATAAAAAAAGATAAGGTGTTGCTACTTAAAAAGTTACTGTTGTTTTATAATTGAAGTAAGTATTTGCGAAGTTAAAATATCTTCCATTTCAAAGAGATTTTCTTCTGTTTCGGTAAAGTTTGACTGGGTGTAAGAGAATAGTTTCCATCTCTTTTTATGATATTCAAGTGCAGTCAGGTTTTCAATCCAGTCTCCGGAGTTTAGATAAATAGTAGAGCCATGTTTGTTCTCTTTGGTAAGGATTTTTGGTTCGTGAATATGTCCGCAGATTACATAATCATATTTTTTTTCGATTGCCAAATCCGTAGCAGTGGTTTCAAAATCAGAAATAAATTTGACGGCTTTTTTTACACTTGCTTTTATCTTTTTTGAAAAAGAATAGGGTTCTTTACCCAGTTTTGCAAGGCACCAGTTTGCAAAGCGGTTGCAGAGGATTAAATAGTCATAGCCCAAACCGCCGAGTTTGGCAATCCATTTTGAGTGCTGAACAGAGGCATCAAAAACGTCTCCGTGAAAAATCCATGCTTTTTTGCCATCTAATTCTAAAATCAGTTTGTCAACCAAAGAAAAGTTGCCCATATTCATGTCACTGAATTTTCTAAGGATTTCATCATGATTTCCGGTAATATAATACACTTTTGTGCCTTTAGAAGCCATTCCGATAATTCGCTGAATCACTTTTAAATGAGATTTTGGAAAGTACGATTTTCTAAACTGCCAGGCATCAATAATATCACCATTTAAAATTAGTGTTTTGGGTTTAATGCTTGAAAGATAGTTGTTTAGTTCTTTGGCATGGCTGCCGTAAGTACCCAAATGCACATCGGAAATGATGACCAGTTCGACGTTTCTTTTTTTCAATTTTTCTTAATTTGAAGTTTAGCAAATAAAGCAAACCAGAATCGATTTTGTTTTACCAAAAGGTTATTAATTTGAGCTGAATTTTAATAAATTATGATTTTTTAAGGGAGTTCTCTTTCTTTAAATCCTGTTTTTAAATTTTTTAATTTAATTCATAAAACTTACATTTGCTCAAAACTAATTATAATGGCAGGAAATAGCTACGGCACACTATATAAAGTTACCACATTTGGTGAATCTCACGGAGAAGCTTTAGGCGGAATAATAGACGGTTGTCCATCAGGAATTCAGCTTGATTTTGAGGCGATTGAAGTTGAAATGTCCAGAAGAAAACCAGGGCAGTCAGCAATTGTAACACAACGAAAAGAACCGGATGCAGTTCAGTTTTTGTCCGGAATTTTCGAAGGAAAAACTACAGGCACACCAATTGGATTTATTATACCGAATACCAATCAAAAATCAGATGATTATTCGCATATAAAAGATAATTACAGACCAAGTCATGCTGATTATGTGTACGATCAGAAATACGGATTCAGGGATTATCGTGGAGGAGGAAGAAGTTCTGCACGTGAGACCGCAAGCAGAGTAGTAGCGGGTGCGATTGCAAAGCAAATGTTGCCGGAAATTAAAATTAATGCCTACGTTTCGTCTGTCGGGCCAATTCATTTAGATACACCTTATCAGGAATTGGATTTTTCAAAAATAGAAAGCAATCCTGTACGTTGTCCTGATGAGAAATCGGCAGCAATTATGGAAGAATATATTCGTGATATCCGTAAACAGGGAGATACCGTTGGAGGAGTAGTTTCATGTGTGATCCAGAACGTTCCTGTAGGTTTAGGTGAGCCGGTTTTTGATAAACTGCATGCCGAATTAGGTAAAGCAATGCTGTCCATTAATGCTGTTAAAGGTTTTGAATACGGAAGCGGTTTCTCTGGTTCAGAAATGAAAGGAAGTGAACATAACGATTTATACAATCCTGACGGAACTACAAAGACAAATCTTTCTGGAGGAATTCAGGGAGGAATCAGCAACGGAATGGATATTTACTTCAGAGTAGCATTTAAACCAGTTGCGACTATCATGCAGACTCAGGATTCATTAGATAACAAAGGAAATATTACACCGATGACCGGAAAAGGGCGTCATGATCCATGTGTAGTACCAAGAGCTGTACCTATTGTTGAGGCTATGGCGGCTATTGTTTTGGCTGATTTTTATTTAATCAACAAAACGTATTAATTTAAAAGCAGGCAGTGAGGGTCTTTTTTTAATTATAAATTCAAATACATGGATACAATCCAAAATTCAAAAAAATCTTTTTTTTCCGGACTGACAGGTCAAATTTTAATAGCGATGATTTTGGGCGCTGTTTTAGGGATTATCCTGCATAATTCGATTTCTGCTGAAGCGGCACAATCGTTCAGTAACAAGATAAAAATGCTGGCGGCAATTTTTATACGTTTGGTTCAAATGATTATTTCCCCGCTGGTTTTTACCACTCTGGTAGTAGGAATTGCAAAACTGGGAGATATAAAAAGTGTCGGAAGAATTGGGGGAAAAGCACTTGGTTGGTTTTTTACAGCTTCTTTTATATCATTGTTAATAGGGTTGTTTTATGTAAATATTTTAGAACCAGGTGTTGGTATTAAATTAGGTAATGTGGATATGGGTGCCGCATCTGAAGTAACGGCCAAAACACAAAATTTATCTTTTGAAAACTTTGTAGAGCATATCGTACCTAAGAGTATCATTGAAGCCATGGCGACAAATGAAATTCTCCAGATTGTAATTTTTTCAATCTTTTTCGGTTTAGCCGCTGCTTCATTAGGAGAAAAGGTAAAGCCTGTTATTGGTGCTTTGGACAAGATGTCGCATATTGTACTAAAGATGGTGAATTATGTGATGAACTTCGCTCCAATAGGGGTTTTTGGGGCTATTGCAGGTGTGTTTGCTGTTCGTGATGCAGAAGAATTACTTATTACTTATTTTAAGTTTTTTGGATCGTTTTTGTTGGGAATTGGTACATTATGGGTGGTTTTAATAGCAGTAGGTTTTATTTTCTTAAAAGGAAGAATGATTGAATTGCTAAAACGTATTATAGGTCCTTTGGCAATTGCTTTTGGAACAACGAGCAGTGAAGCTGTTTTTCCCAAACTGACAGAAGAACTTGAAAATTTTGGGGTAAAAGACAGAATTGTATCTTTTATGCTTCCGCTTGGATATTCATTCAATCTTGACGGAAGTATGATGTATATGACCTTTGCGAGTATCTTTATTGCACAGTTTTACAATGTACATTTAGATTTAGGCTCCCAGATGGTAATGCTTTTAGTTTTAATGCTTACCAGTAAAGGAATTGCAGGTGTACCGAGAGCGAGTTTAGTTGTTGTTGCGGCAACCTGCGGTATGTTTGATATTCCGGTTGAAGGAATTGCCCTGATTTTACCCATAGATCATTTTTGTGACATGTTTAGAAGTGCAACAAATGTTTTAGGAAATGCATTGGCAACTTCGGTAGTTGGGCAATGGGAAAGTAATAAGGAACAAAATATTGTATAAAATGATTTAGGTGTAATCTTTGTGTTTTTTACAAATAATTATAGAAAAGAGTTGTAATTTGTTTATCAAATGCAGCTCTTTTTATTTTTAAGTGTATATTTGATGAAATTAGCCGAATTATGCCCCGAATGCGGATACTTTTATTTTTTTTATTCCTGAATTGCTTCTGTAGTTCAGCACAAGCTCATTATGAGGATATTTCAGAGGCTAAAATTCACAAGTTAATTAAACAGGCATGGCAGGATTTTAAAAACTCTAATTTTGAAAAATCATTAATCAACTCCAGAACTGCTCTAAATTATGCTTCCTTAAAAAAAAACAATTATTTAATAGCGCACTCTTATAAAATTATTGGAGGAAACTACAATGAACTAGCAGAATTTGACAAAGCTATTTTTTTCTACAACAAAAGTTTGTCATACATAAATAAAACAGATAACGACTCTCTAAAATACAGTCTTTACAATAATTTAGGAAACATATATTGTTTTGAAAAAAAGCAGTTTGACAAAGGAATTCATTATTATAAAAAATCCATTGCTTATGGTTTAAAAATCCGGGATTTTAAGCAGGTATATTTTACCAATGTAAATATAGCATGGGCTTATTTTGATATCGGAAAGTTTAAAGAAGGTGTTCCTTTTCTAAAATTTATTAATGGAGATCAGAAAAATAAAGACAAATCAACAGATGTTGTTGTTGAAATGCTCAATGGGATGTATTCCTCTTATATTAATGATTATAAAAGTGCAGACATTCATTTTAAGAAAGCAATAGAATTAGGCCTGATAAGTGAAGAAAAGTCCGATTTGTCTTTTGCATATCTTGAATATTCTCATTTTTTGAACAAAATAAAAAAGTATAATGAAGCTTATAAAAACCTGGAACTGTACAATAAAATTACAGAGAATCTGTATAGTCAGGAAAAAATGAAGAAAGCTTCGGCTGCCGGGATTAATTTGGAACTGGACGAATACAAAAGGGAAATTGATAAGATTGAAAATGAGAAAATCGTACAATATCAAAATTTAAAAAAATCCAAAATTATTGTGGTTTTATTCGTCTTGATATCATTCATTTTTTTATTTCTGATTTTTAGTTTGTATAAAAACAATATTATCAGGAAAAAAACCAACGAAGAACTCTTAAAAGCAAAAGAAATTGCAGAAGAAGCTTCTCAGATGAAAACTCATTTTATTTCGACTATTAGCCATGAATTGCGTACTCCCTTGTATGGTGTGGTCGGAATTACAAATATAATTGCGGATGAGCACAAGGAATTATCCGATAGCCAGTATCTGAGTTCGTTAAAATTTTCTGCTCGTTATTTATTGTCTTTAGTAAATGATATTCTTCAGATTAATAAAATTGAAGAAAAAAGAGTGGTTCTTGAAAATTCGGTTTTCGATATTTTTGAAGAAATTAATATGATTAAAAATTCATTGTCGTTTTTGGCTCAGAAAAATAACAATCAGTTTTTTGTACATATTGATCCGGATATACCGCAGTATTTAATTGGTGATAAACTCAGGCTGGGACAAATTTTGATGAATCTGGTGAGTAATGCACTTAAATTTACCAAAAACGGGCAGGTTGAAATTATAGCTGATTTGGTAAAGACAGAAGATAATCATCATTTTGTTGAGTTTCAGGTGAAAGATAACGGGATTGGAATTACTGCAGCAGATCAGGATAAGGTTTTTGAAAAGTTTGTACAGGTAGGCAGAAAAGAACAAGACTATCAGGGAACAGGGTTGGGACTCAGCATTGTAAAAAAACTTCTTGAGTTATTTGGAAGTACAATTTATCTTCAAAGCGAAATAGGGAAAGGAACCACATTTACTTTTATAGTTTCTTTTGAGTATAACTCTGAAAAGAATAAAACTACAATTGATGAAATTGATTTTGATTTGGAATCTGGCTATCTATGTAAAGTTTTGATAGTAGATGATAATATTATCAATCAGTTGGTTACCAGGAAAATAATAGAAAAAAATAATTATATATGCAGTGTTGCGAATGATGGCTTTACCGCTATTGAATTATTGCAGCAAGAAGAGTTTGATATGGTATTAATGGATATCAATATGCCTGTGATGAACGGATTTGAAACAACAAGAAAACTGCGCGCAAATGGTATTGTAACACCCGTTATTGCTCTTACTGCTTTTGATAAGGATGAAATTGCAGAAGAAGCTTTGTCTTCTGGTATGAATGATATTATAGTGAAGCCTTTTGAGCCTGTAAAATTATTTAAAATTATAAATAATCTTATTTTAGAAGAAAAAAACGTTGGTTGTTAGTACCAACGTTTTTTGTTTTTCTTAGAAGTGTTTGATTTTCTGGACTTATGTGCTCCTCCGCTTCTGTTTGAATTTTTAGGTTTTTCTGCAGTTGCATCAGGGCTTCCTGCATGCCATTGATACGGATGGTCGTTAATGGTTTTTACATCCACTTTGATTAACTTCTGTATGTCTTTCCAGTATGGGTGCTCGTCTTTTCCGCAGAAAGATATTGCAATTCCGCCATTTCCGGCACGTCCTGTTCTTCCAATTCGGTGTACGTACGTTTCAGGGATATTTGGTAAATCAAAATTGATTACAAACGGTAACTGGTCTATATCAATTCCTCTTGCGGCAATATCAGTGGCAACCAATACACCCACTTCTTTATTTTTGAAAGCATCCAAGACACGCTGTCTTGCGTTTTGGGATTTGTCTCCATGAATTGCTTCTGCAGGGATGTCTTTTTTTCTAAGGGCTTTTACAACATTATCTGCTCCGTGTTTGGTTCTTGCAAAAACCAGTACGTTTGATAATCCTTCTGTTTTTATTAAGTGATAAAGCAAGTTTCTTTTTTCAGTTTTATCTACAAAATAGACACGCTGTTCTACATTTTCTGCTGTTGAAGAAACCGGAGATACAGTTACTGTTTCAGGATCTGTTAAAAACATTTCAGCCAGTTCACGAATAGCAATTGGCATTGTTGCTGAAAAGAACAAAGTTTGTCTGTTTTTAGGTGTTAGCTTTACAATTTTTTTGACATCATTTACAAAACCCATATCCAGCATTTGGTCTGCTTCATCCAAAACCAAAACATGTAAGTGGTTTAAGTCTAAGAAACCTTGTTTATGTAAGTCTAAAAGCCTTCCCGGTGTAGCTACAAGGATGTCAACTCCTTTTTTTAGGGTTTCGACTTGCGGATTTTGAGAAACTCCTCCAAAAATAGTGAGTTGAGTTAAATTGGTATATTTAGCATAAGTATCGAAACTCTGTCCGATTTGTACAGCCAGTTCACGTGTAGGAGTAACGATAAGGGCGCGAATTTGTTTGGCTTTTTTTGATGATCCTACTATTCGGTGTAATTGATGGATAATAGGAATTGCAAATGCAGCGGTTTTTCCGGTACCGGTTTGTGCACAGCCAATTAAATCCCTTCCGGCCAGTACAACTGGTATAGCCTGTTCCTGAATTGGGGTCGGATTTAAATAGCCTTCTTCAAATACGGCTCTTTGTATACTTTTTGAAAGTGATAAATCTTCGAATAACATATCTTAGGTGTTAGGAATTTAGTTTTAAGTACTAAATTCTGTGCAAAGATAGTTTTATTCAGCCAATCGTTTAATTGATTAAGATTTTATTTGGAAAAAGGTTGAATTGTAAAGGTGTTGATAAATGTTTAATGATTAGACTTTTTCATGATTCGCTTTGATGAAATCAGTTATCAGATAACCAATTAGTTTGCCGATTAAATGATTGTTAGAAGAATTGTCTAAATCTGGAGCTCCTTCACAGATATGTAAGTAAGAAGCATTTCTGTGCTGACCAAAGTATGAGATAAACTGACGTAGTTGTTCAATTGAAAAACCACTGATAGTCATAGCACTACTGGCAATATTTGGAATCGCATCTAAGTCAATTTCAATTCCAAAAAAATCCGATTTAACGAATTCCAGGGCAGAAATCATTTCGTGGTTAAAATCTTTTTCTTCGCGAATGTTAATACTGTCGTAAGTATTGTAGCGTACCCGATCTTCGAGTTTTTTTATAATATCGAGGACACTTTTTGAAGTATAATTTTCGTGAAGACCAAAAATGAAATATTTTTTCAGAAAACCTTCTTCATACGCATACGAAAAACCGTTTCCGCTATGACGTCCTTCAAGTATTCTAAAATCAGAATGTGCGTCAAAATTGATTGCATTTATAGGTTTGCCTTTAGCTAAAGCAGTTCCTTTTATATTTCCATAAGCGTTGTTATGGCCGCCTCCAATAATTATAGGTGTTTTTCCGGCTTTAATCAAAGTGAAAATGATATGCGAAACTTCTTTATCGATTTTTTCAACAAGCTGGCTCAGTTTTGAACGGTCGTCAATATCGTTAAAATCGAGGTTTTCAACATCCTTCATTTCCTGAGTTACATCGATATGTCCCAGAACAATAATCTGACTGCCCTTGCAAAAGCGGTTGTGCTGGATATTTGCTATGCTTTTTATTGCACTCTCCCAGGCAGAAGCAGCACCTGGTCTTCCATAATTGGCACGCACACCAATATCTTCAGGTATGCCCAAAAGCACATATTTAGCGTCACTTTCTTTTAGGAAATCTACATAATTTACACCCTTAGGAACAAGGATCATTTTTTCCCCAAATTTTATTTCACCACTTCTGTGATTGGTAACTTTTGCTAAATCATTAATCGTAAACGGGATTAACTTATCCATAAAAAAAAATATTATCCAAAAATAATATAAAAGTGTTAACTTACGTTATTACCTTACATTAATTATTTAAATTTGTTATTAAAGAAAATTATTAAATATGGAAAACCCAAACAAAAACAACTCAAGTCTAAAGGCGGTAATCGCTGTTTTAGCAGTCCTACTTATTGGTAGTTTAGTATACATTTTTAAACTTTCTTCTGATTCAGATGTTGTAAAATCAGAGCTTACCACTACATTGACAGAAAAAGAATCTGTAATGAAAGATCTTCAGGAACTGAAAGCAACTTATGACGCTGCCATTGCGGAAAACACTTCAATGTCAGATGAATTAATTCAGGAAAGAGACAAAGTAGTAGCTTTGATGGATGACCTGAACAAATCAAAAGGTGATGTTTCTAAATACAGATCACAGGTTCAGGGACTACAGGCTAAAATGAAAACTTTAGTAGCTGAAAATGATGAACTAAAAAAACAAAATGGTGTTTTAACAGTTCAGAGAGACAGTACAATTGTAGTCTTGGGAGAATCTAAAAAGTATAATGAAGTTTTGGTTGGTCAAAATGAAGCTTTGGCTAAAACAGTCGAAAAAGGTTCTAAATTATCTGTTTTGAATACCAAAACAGCTGCTTACAAATTAAAAAGTTCTGGTAAACAAATTGAAACAGACAAAGCAAGTCGTGCAGATGTGTTAAAAATTAGTTTTACTATTGCAGAAAATCAAATTGCAAAATCTGGGGATAAAACATATTATGTTCAGGTTATTGATAGTAAAAACAATGTTTTAGGGGATAAAAAGACAGAAAGTTTTGGTGATAAATCATTAACTTACAGCTTTAAAACAACTGTTAAGTACGAAAACAAAACAGTAAATGTTTCTGAGGATCTGCCGGGTAAAGATTTTGCAAAAGGAACTTATTTTATCAATATCTTTGATAATGATGAATTGGTTTCTAAAACAAGCTTTTCTTTAAGATAAGAATTGAAATAGAGATAAAAAAAGAGGAGTTATGCTCCTCTTTTTTTATGCTAAAATTTTACCTTCAACAAGTATACTTTCAATTAAGTTGCTTCCAAAAGCGTACGGAATCTGATAATAGGACGAAATAGGTTTTGTGATGATGAGATTGGCTTTTTTACCTTTTGTAATACTTCCGTGGGTTTCTGAAATCCCCATAGCATACGCACCGTTTATGGTTGCTGCATTTATGGCTTCTTCGGGAGACATTTTCATTTTGATACAGGCGGTTGCCACAACAAAATTCATATTTCCGGATGGAGTGGAGCCGGGATTGAAATCAGTTGCTAAAGCAATTGGTAATCCTGCAGTAATCATTTCTCTTGCAGGGGTGTAAGGAATGCTTAGAAAGTAAGAGCATGAAGGTAATGCAACCGGCATCGTTTCAGTGTTTTTTAAAGCTTCAATATCCTCAGAATTCATAATTTCAAGATGATCGACAGAAAGGGCTTTAAATTGAACTCCAGCCTGAATTCCGCCAATAGAATTAAACTGGTTTACGTGAATTTTCGGTTTTAAACCAAAATCGATTCCCGCCTGCATGATTTTTTTGGTTTCTTCTACAGAAAAATATCCACTTTCGCAAAAGACATCAATATAATCCGCCAGTTTGTTTTTTGCAATTTCAGGAAGCATTTTGGTTAGAATTTCATCAATATAACCAGCTTTGTTTTCTTTGTAATGTATAGGAAAAGCATGCGCTCCTAAAAAAGTTGCTTTTATCGAAATCGGATAATCTTCAGCAAGTTTTTTTATGACACGAAGCATTTTTAGTTCGCCTTCAACCGTTAATCCATAACCTGATTTTATTTCGACTGCTCCGGTACCCAGATGCATTACTTCTTCAAGACGTTTTTTTGACTGTTCGTAAATTTCGTCCTCAGAAGTTTCGTTTAATTTTTTTGCTGAGTTTAGGATTCCGCCGCCACGATTTGCAATTTCCTCATAAGTAAATCCATTAATTCGATCCACGAATTCCTGCTCGCGATTGCCTGCATACACGATGTGCGTGTGACTGTCGCACCATGATGGAAGAACTATTTTTCCTGTTGCATCAATCGTTTTGTCTGCTTTGATTTCCGGAAGGTTTTCCATAGTACCAAAATCAGCAATCAAATTGTCTTTTATGATTAAGAAAGCATTTTTGATGGTAGGAAGAATAGCCATTTCTGCCCCTGAAACTTTAGATACAAGAGTTTCGCGAACTTGCAATAGTTCTTTTATATTAGTGATAAGTGTGGTCATTTTTTTAGGTGAGTATTATATAAAAACAAATTTCACAAATTATCACGGAATAATTCGTGATAATTTGTGAAATTCGTTTTGTGTGTTGTTTTTGAATGTAAATTATTCTGAAACTGTTATTTCGAACATTTTATCCCAGTTTTTACCTGTTACAAAAATAGTTTTAGTTTTAGGATTGTAAGCAATTCCATTAAGAACGTCGTCTGTTGTTGTTCCAGTTGTTAATTTTCTAAGACCAGACAGGTCAAGAATTCCTTCTACCGCACCAGATTCTGGATTTACAACTGCAACAGCATCTTTAAACCAAACGTTAGTATAGATTTTTCCGTTAATCCATTCCAGCTCGTTAACAGCTTTAATTTTAGAAGTTCCTGAATATACATTTATATAATCTATCATTTTTTGAGTTGACGGATCTACTTTCCAGATTTTTTCAGTTCCATCGGTTTGATAGATATGTTTTCCGTCATTTGTCATTCCCCAACCTTCAATTTGTTTCTCGTAATCAAAAGTTTTTTCGAGTTTTAATGTTTTAGCATCATAAATAAACCCTTTTTTGTTTTTATAGGTTAATTGAAATAATTTGCCATTTATAAAAGTAATTCCTTCTCCAAAGTATTTTGAATCCAAATCAATTTTTTTGAAAACTTTACCTGTTTTATAATCGTACTTTTTTATAAATGAAGCTCCTTCCTGGCCTGTACTTTCATATAAAGTATCATTGTAGAATTCCAATCCTTCGGTAAAATCTTTTTTGTCATGAGGAAAAGTATTTACGATTTTATACTTCAATAATTTAGGATTAATGTTTGAAACCAATTCAACTCTTTTGGTAGCATCCGATGAATCAGATCCAAAATAAACAGTCGCTTTTAGATATTGATAACCTAATTTTTGGTCTTTTAAGTCGAATTTGAATTTTTCAGAACCTTTTGTGCTTCCCACTCTTTTGTTATTTATAAAGTAGGCAATGCTGTCAATTTCTTTTGATTTTGGATTTAAAACAGAGATAGAAATGGCTTCCTGAGGCAGAAAATGTGCCGGAAAAGCAGAATCATCTATGGTAAATAAAGAATTTTCACCTTTATTTTTATCTCCGCAGCCAATTAATGTGATTCCTAATAAAATGGCAGTTAGGAAGTTATGTTTTTTCATAGTTTAAAATTTGAATAGTCCAATATACAACGATATTTTTATAGCAACAAAGCTCTTGCAAAAATATAAAAAGATTGTATATTTGCACCGGCAAGTCCTACACGACCAGCTCCTGCAGACTCCCCCAGGATGGGAACATAGCAAGGGTACGTGGTTGAGCGGTGCGATGTAGGTCGCTTGCCATTTTTTATTTTTAGAATTTATACAAAAGCAGTCTTCCTTCGGGAGGATTTTTTTATTTTTACCCCCTTTGGAAGTTGAAGGTTATAGGTTTAAGGGTTATGTGTTTGAGAGATGAGTTAAACTTTTCTTTAGATTTAAATTTCTTAAAAATTTGCACTTGAAATATTTACACAGAATGGAAGAAAAATTTTCAAAACTATTTTTTGTCGTTTTATTTATCGGTGTTGTTTGTCTTTTTGTGAAAGGTTGTAATAATAAAAAAGAGATTAAAGAACATGAAGGCAAGACAATTTGTAAATATACTTTTTGTAAACAATTTCCAAAATCTACGGAAGCATATGTGAAATATTATGTGGATAATAAACTGTATAGAAATGGAGCAGGAGGTTGTCCGGATAATTCGGAGTCGAAAATAGATAAATATTATGAATTAAAATATTCTACTATTGATCCGAACAAAATTATTGTTGATTTTTCTACAGAAGTTAAAGATTCAATTTTAATAAAAGAATTGGAATCAAAACTAGAATTTAAATATTGGCTTGAGCATTAATACTAATCATAATAAGTCAAAACTCATAACTTATAACTCATAACTAGAAAGGAAAAATGAATAAAGTCGTTTTAATTACCGGAGGATCCTCAGGGATTGGAAAATCAATTGGAGAATTTTTGCATCAAAAAGGTTTTGTGGTTTACGGAACGAGCAGAAACCCTGAGAAAGTTTTAAATTCTGTTTTTCCGCTTGTGGCTCTGGACGTTCGAAATACAGAATCAATTAAAACTGCTGTTGCTAAAATCATCGAAACTTCTGGACGATTAGATGTTGTGATTAATAACGCTGGTGTCGGGATTACCGGTCCTTTGGAAGAAATTCCGATGGAGGAAATCAAGAATAATTTTGAAACCAATTTTTTTGGACCTATTGAAGTAATGAAAGCGGTTCTGCCTCAGATGCGTGAGCAAAAATCGGGTCTGATTATCAATATTACCTCGATTGCTGCTTATATGGGACTGCCATACAGAAGTGTTTACTCGGCATCAAAAGGAGCTTTGGAATTGATTACGGAAGCCTTGCGAATGGAAGTAAAGCAATTTGGAATAGAGATTACCAATGTTGCTCCGGGTGATTTTGCTACGAATATTGCATCGGGACGATATCATGCACCGGTTGTAAAAGGTTCGGCTTACGAAAAAGTTTATGGTGATACCCTTGCTACTATGAATGAACATGTTGATGCAGGAAGTAATCCAAATGAAATGGCTGAAGCAGTTTATAAAATTATGCAGGAAAAAAGCCCCAAAGTGCATTATAAAGTAGGCGTCTTTATGCAGAAGTTTTCGATTGTTTTAAAACGTGCGCTTCCGGATAAGGTGTATGAAAAAATGCTGATGAATCATTATAAGTTATAAAAGCAGTATTAATTATTGATTTCGGTATTTAATTCACAAATTGATTTTGTTTTTGAAATTGTTATTGATATTGATTTTGTAATTTTGCACCGGATTTGCGTGAGGGGGTGAAGCGGCATCCTTTTTGTTTTTTCTTTAAAAACAAAAAGATACAGCGGAACACCCGACCCTTGGGGCACGCCCAAATTATGAACACAATTAAATAAATATAATTATGAAATTTTTTATTGATACAGCTAATTTAGCTCAGATTAAAGAAGCACAGGCATTAGGTGTTTTGGATGGTGTAACGACTAATCCGTCATTGATGGCAAAAGAAGGAATTACAGGAAAAAACAATATTTTGAAACATTATGTTGATATCTGTAATCTTGTTGATGGTGATGTAAGTGCCGAAGTTAATGCGCTGGATTTTGAAGGAATGGTGAAAGAAGGTGAGGAATTAGCTGATTTACATGAGCAAATTGTAGTAAAATTGCCTATGACAAAAGAAGGTGTTATGGCTGCAAAATATTTCTCGGATAAAGGAATTAAAACTAATGTAACACTTGTGTTTTCTGCAGGTCAGGCTTTATTGGCTGCAAAAGCAGGAGCAACTTATGTTTCGCCTTTTATTGGCCGTTTGGATGACGTTTCTACGGACGGTCTGAATTTGATTCAGGAAATTAGAGAAATCTACGATAACTACGGATATGAGACTCAAATCTTAGCTGCTTCTGTGCGTCATACTATGCATATTGTAAACTGTGCTAAAATTGGTGCAGATGTTATGACAGGACCTCTTTCTGCAATTTATGGTTTATTGAAACACCCATTGACAGATATCGGATTGGCTCAGTTTGTAGCTGATTTTGAGAAAGGTAACAAATAGTTTACTTTAAAATAAATTAATTAAAATCGTTGTTTTCTACAGGAAGATGACGATTTTTTTTTTTATTTTTATGTATCTCAAAAAGAACTACATATGAAAAAAAGTATCCTGATTTTAGCATTTTTGTTTGTTACAATGGTATCTAATGCGCAGGCGAGTGTGCTCAAAGGAGTGAACGAAGCCGGCGATGTTGCCACTTTTGAATTGGATTGTACGGTAAAATTTCAGACCCTGGCAAAAGGTTTGCGTTACAATATTACCCGTCACGAATTTAAAGGGCATGAAATGAAGAATACCTACCGGTTATTACTGGTAATGGATGGGTTTTATTCTAAAACTTTGAATAAGGAAATGACTATTTCTGCAGTATTAAGTGACGGGAGTGTTATTGAAGCAAGAAAAATAATTGAGGATGATGGTTTTTTTGATGGCGCCTGCACTTTAAAAATTAAAGATCCTCAGGCACTTTTAGCAGCTAATATTGACAAAGTTATTGTGCATGCTGATAAAGATGTGGTTTATACGCTGTCCGAAAAAAATAAAGCTATTTTTAAGAAAAACTTAAATGCAGTTATAACGGCTAAATAAATTTCGAAAACAATAAAAAAAATCCAAATTCCAATCATCGATTACAATTGGAATTTGGAATTTTCTATTTATTTGTTTTATGATTTAGTGACCTCCTCCGCCACCTTCAACATGATTAATACCTTGTCTTTTTAGTATTTTAGGGCAGTAGTATCCATAGAAACCTAGATATGCAAAGCCAATAAGGGGAACGATATATGAGAAATGTGTCCATGTGATTCCGAAAATTCCGTTTGAATCAGTCAGATCGATGTCACAGATTCTTCCCTGAATCAATGGGATAACTCCTCCTCCGAGAATCATCATAATCAGGAATGAAGATGCTTTACCAGTGTTTTTACCTAATCCTGCAATGGCTAAATCGAATATTGAAGGCCACATGATAGACAGGAATAAACCTCCTGAGATAAGAAAGAATTTAGCAATTTCGGTATTGGTACAAACTAACCCAATTAGCATCATAGTTACACCCGAAAGACCGAAAAGCATTAATGTTTTGCCTGCGTTTTTCCCTCCAACGAAACTTACTGCTATGAATATTAAAATCCAGAGAGGGTAGATGTAGAATCCTGAAACATCATGACCGGCAAATATATTGGCTCCAATAATAACACCAAATCCTAAAGCCGGAACAATAAATTTAAGAGCTGTGACAGCTGTTTTTGACAAATCGAAAACATTTACACCACCATTCCAGCGGCCAATCATTAAACTTCCCCAATAAAGTGCAATAAAAGGTGCTATTGCATCTTCAAGAATGTTTCCAAACTCTGATGTATGAAGTAAAGCCGGTAAGTTACTGATGATGGTTACCTCCGTTCCAACATAAATAAAAATTGCCAGCATTCCCAAATACAACTGTGGGTAGTCTAAAATATTGAATTTTTCATGAGCGTGTTTGATGACTGCTTCTTCCTCTTTTTCAGGGTCTTCAATTTTAGAAAAGTTCATAAAAATAGCTACAACAATAAAAGCAAGTCCAAGGATAATGAATGGTAGCTTAATATCTTCTAATGAAAGCGCTGTTTTTTTGTTATCTCCCATTCCGAACAAAGCGATTCCCAGTAAAATAGCACCAATCGTTGTTCCGAAAGAGTTTACTCCTCCTGCTAATGTTAAACGGTGCGCTCCTGTTGCAGGGCTTCCCATTTTGATAGCTAAAGGGTTTGCTACAATCTGTTGAATCGAAAATCCTAAACCTACTGTAAATAAAGCTGTTAAAAAGAATGGAAAGCTTTCCATTGAAGCTGCAGGAACAAATAAAAAGGAACCTGCCGCAGAAAGGATTAAACCGGCTGAAAGTGTTTTTTTGTATCCAAATTTCTGTAAAACATCAACTTTTAGGGATATCAAAAAGAAAATTATAGAGCCCACGAAATAAGCTGCATAAAACGCCCAGGCAACTAATTGTGATTGTACCTGCGATAAAGTAAAAACTTTTTTGAATACGGGGATTAAAATATCATTGGCAGACCCAACGAAACCCCAAAAGAAGAAGACAATTATTAGCGAAATAAATTGCCCCCACTTGGTTTGTACATTTTCTGAATTCATAATTTAATTTAGTTTTTTTTATGTTTTTAGTGGTTTTGAAAGGCGTAAATATATTTGTTACAATTATCAAAAAAAAATAAAAAAGCATAAAAAATGCAGAAATTATACAAACAACATAATTTATTCAATAATGTGTTACTTTTTTAGGAATTACTATATCGATTAAGTAAAAATTATTCAAGGATTTTGTTCTTAACTTCCTTGCTGTAATTTCTTCCAATCGGGATAGTGTAAGATAGAATTTGTATTCTGTTTCCTTCAATCGATTTGACTTTATTAAGAGCAATCACATACGATTTGTGAATACGCAGAAATTTGTCATTTGGTAATTCTTCGGACAAGGAAGTGATAGATTTATGAGTAATGTAAGTTTTGTCGGGCGTAACAATTTTGATGTATTCCTTCATTCCTTCCACAAAAAGGATTTCTTCAATATTAATTTTCATCATTTTTTTATCGACTTTGATAAAAATATGTGAATCGCCTTTGGCAGCTTCTGTTTTAATATTGTTTTTTAAGTTGTATTCGGTGGTAATTTTATTGATGCATTTAATGAATCTTGGTAACGGAATTGGTTTTACCAGATAATCCAAAACGTCGAGATCATAGCTTTCGGCAGCAAATTCCCTAAAGGCAGTTGTGATAATGACTTTTGTTTTGTTTTCGATTAAGCTTATTAATTCAAAACCGGTCATCATAGGCATGTTGATGTCCAGAAAAACCGCATCAACAGGAGTGCTGTTAATAAAATCGAGTGCTTCTAAAGAATTGTTGAATGTGCCAATAACTTCAAAGTCAGGAAAATTTGTAAAGTAATTTTGTAAAACTTTGATCGCTAAAGGTTCATCATCGATTAACAGGCATTTAATCTTCATTATGAATAGGTATTTGCAAACTTATTATGTAGTAATTCAGCTTTGTTTTGTACTGCAGGCTAAAATTATTTTTATAAATCAATTTCAGTCTTTTCTTGGTATTGACTAATCCGATACCGCTTTTAGGAGTATTTTTTTGTGAAATTACAAAATTATTAAGGATTTCAAAATGCAGCTTATTGCCAATGACCCTGCAGTTTATTTTAATTTTCAGGTTCTTATTGTTTAATCCGCCATGTTTAAAAGCATTTTCTACCAACGAAATAAAGATCAGAGGAGGAACTTTGATGTCTTCAATGTCAGACTCCAGATTAATAGTGACTTCCACATTTTCAAAACGAAGCTTTTCAATTTCGATATAATTCTGGATATAATCTATTTCTTTTATCAAAGGGACAAATTTGGTTCCTTTTATATCGTACAATACATATTCCATCAGGTTTGATAGTTTCATGATTACATTCGGAACTTTATCTGAAGATTCTAAGGATAATGCATATAAATTATTTAATGTATTGAAGAAAAAATGAGGCTGGATCTGATTCTCAAGATATTTGAGTTTTATTTTAAATTGATTTTCTCTTAACGACCTGTTTCTTTCCCTTTCGCGAAGCCAGGTCAAAGTGAGGTAAACAGAGGATGCCATAGCGAGAACATACAGCTCACCAATGCACACGGCAACGATATGATTTATTTCGAAGGGATGATACTCGCGATTTGCTTCGGGCCAGATATTTTCGGAAACGATATAATACGTCAGGGCTGTTTTTAGTAAATAGACAGCAAAAAGACTAATTAGTAATGCAATCGTATATTTAATGTATTGCTGCTTCAGAACATAACGGCGAACTAAGATAAAAAGGTTAAAATAAACCAAAGGAATGTGCAGGGAAAATTCAATCAGATTCGATTTAAATGAATATTCGTAATCGTTAAAATAAGCACCCCATCTTAAAAAATTGAGGGTAAAATAACTTCCCCAGAACCAGATATGATTTCGAAGTTTAATGTCGAAGTTTAATTTTTGAATTTCGCTCAATTTTAGTGATGGTTAGGGTTTAGAAGCAGTTTGTTTTGGTTATGCAACTTTAAACAATTAGTTGGTAAAACGCAATTTTTTTGAAAAAAAAATTATGCAGAGTGGTTTTTTGTGTTTTTTTTTGTTTATAAAACGATTTCGTAAAACGGATTATTGATTGTTTTATGTCGTTCGTTTAAAGTTTGATGTAGTTTGTATAAATTATTTTTTTTAACAATACCTTAAGAATAATTTTACCTCATAACTAACAAAATAAATAAACATGAAAAAAATTCTATTAATCTTTATGATTGTTTTTACAGCGCAGGTTTCGCTTGCTCAGGTAAAAAATGTCAAAGGTTTGATTACAGATTCTGAAGGAATGCCATTACCAGGGGCATCTGTTTCTGTAAAAGGAGGCCAAAAAGGAGCGACCACCGATTTTGACGGATTGTATTCACTTGATGTTCAAAAAGGCCAAAGTTTAATTTTTACTTATGTAGGGCTAGAAACTCAGACAATTGTTGTAGGTGACGAATCTACAATTAATGTAAAGATGATTCAGGCAGCTTCAAATTCCTTAAACGAAGTAGTAGTAACTTCTTTAGGGATTAAAAGACAGAAAAAAGCACTTACTTACTCAACTCAAGAGTTAAAAGGGGAAGAAATGACTAGAGTAAAAGATCCAAACGTTATTAATACGGTAGCTGGTAAAATTGCAGGTGTGGCGATTACTAAAAGTTCTTCTGGTGCAGGAGGTTCTACAAAAGTAGTTATTCGTGGTAATTCATCATTTACAAATAATCAGCCTTTATATGTAATTGACGGTATCCCATTATCTAACCCAAATGGAGGGCAGCCAAACGGTACATTTGGTGATTTAGCAGGGGGAAATCGTGATGGTGGAGACGTTGTTTCATTAATAAATCCAGATGATTATGAAGGAATGACGATACTTAAAGGTGCTGCGGCTTCTGTATTATATGGTAGTCAGGGAGCAAATGGAGTTATTTTGTTGTCTTCAAAAAAAGCAAAATCAAGTGCTGGAACTGTAAATGTAAATTCTGTAACTACTTTTGAAAGTGTAGCTTATTTACCAGATTTTCAATCAGACTATACTTCTTTAGCAGGAGATTCAAGAACCTGGGGAGCTAAGGAGAAAGTAGAAGATGGGGTAAAAGATTTTTTTGAAACAGGTGTTACACAAATTACTTCGGTAGGATTTTCAAAAGCAACTGAAGGAAATACAACTTCTTTAACATATGCCAATACAGAAACATCAGGAGTAATACCAGAAAATCACTTAAAGAAAAACAATTTTGGTATTCGTCAAACTTCAAAATATTTTGAGGATAAATTAAGCGTTTCGGTTACAGGTAATTATGCGGTTCAAAAAATTAATAACAGACCAGTAAATGGATTATATTTCAATCCTGTAGCCGGGGCATTTTCTCATCCAAGAGGATTCTCTTTTGAGGATTTGAAAAACTATGAAGTTTATGATCCTGCTAGAAATTTAATGGTTCAAAACTATCCCGGAATTGCTAATATTAATGAAAACAATGAAAATCCATATTGGCAAATAAACAGACAAAAATCATTAGATACAAATAATTTTCTAAATGGAGCTATTGCTTTGGATTTTAAAGTTAATGATTGGTTTCACTTAACTTCCAGATATAGTTACAACAAAAGTGAGAGCCGTTTTGAAAAAGAAATGTTCGCAACGTCAGCTACTTCTTTAGTAAATATTAATGGTAGGCTGATTGATGTGACTACTACAACAACTCAGAACTATGCTGACTTATTAGGTTTAGTTGATGCAAATCTTTCAGATAATTTTACATTCACTGCAACTTTTGGAGGAAGTATTAATAACGGTAAATCAAGAGGGACAATACTCGATTCAGGAATTGGGGGAGGATTGGCTAATGCTAATATTTTTACTCTAGGAAATTTCGTAAATAATAACGGAAATGTGCAAACAGCTTATGAAAGAGAAGTTCAGTCTCTGTTTGCTACTACAACTTTTGGATACAAAAACTATTTGTTCTTAGATGTTGCAGGACGTAATGATTGGTCTTCAACTTTAGTAAACACTGACAATCCTAGTTTCTTTTACCCTTCTGTAGGTATGACTGGTGTTCTTAGTGATATGTTAACAATGCCTGAGTGGGTTAATTTTGGTAAAGTTCGTGCTACTTATGCGCAAGTGGGTAATGATATTCCGGCTTATTTAACTAACCCTACTACTTCAATAGTTGCCGGTAATCCTGTTAACCCACCAGTTGGACCAATGCCTGGCCAAAGTTTGAAACCAGAGTTGAAATCAGAGATTGAGATTGGAACAGAATGGAAAATGTTTGATAATAGACTAGGTTTTGAAGCTTCATATTATAATTCTGAGACTAAAAACCAACTAATTAATGTAGGTGTAGAAGGTTCAAATCCTAATGGATATGCAAATTATGCTATAAATGCAGGAAGTATTACCAATAAAGGTTTTGAGTTAATATTGTATGCAGATGTTATAAAAGGAGCAAAATTTAACTGGGAAACTAAAGTCAATTATTCTCAAAATAAGAGTATAGTTAATGATATTCCGTCTGAAACAAATAACGGTAGAATTTTAATGACAGATCCGGGATCAAACAGTTACAGATTCTCTTTAATAGAAGGAAGACCTTTTGGAGTAATTGAAGGATATAATATTAAGAGAGACGATCAGGGTAGAATTTTAGTTGATGATAATAATAAAGTTCAGCGTACTGATTGGGAAGAAGTAGGTAATGCAAATCCTGATTTCATGCTAGGTTGGTCAAATACTTTCAAAATCGGAGCTTTTACAGCAAATATTTTACTTGATGGGCGTTTTGGTGGAGAAGTTTTGAGTTTAACACAAGCAATCAACGATTATAACGGAGTATCTAAAGCAACTGGTGATGCCAGAAACGCTGGTGGAGTTAAAGTTAATGCTGTAAGAGTGAGTGATGGCACACCTGTTACGTCTATAGATACACAAACTTATTATGAAGCAGTTGGTGGTAGAAACGGAATTTCTGGAGAGTATGTTTATGATGCAACTAATGTAAGTGTGAGAGAGGTTTCGATTGGATATACCTTTAATAAAAAGACAATTCCGTTTGCAGATTCTTTAAGCTTGTCTTTGATTGCCAGAAATTTATTCTTTATATACAAAGATGCTCCATTTGATCCAAATATTGCTTTAAGTACAGGCGAAGGTTTACAAGGTGTTGATGTATTCGGAATGCCGTCAACAAGAAGTATAGGACTTAATTTAAATGTAACTTTCTAATTTGAATGATTATGAAACTAAATACAATAAAAAGAACAATATTATGTCTTTCATTGCTTACTGCTTTTGGTTGTACAGATAATTTTGAAGATATAAATACGAATCCGGAAGGAGCGACACCAGAACAATTAGCACAAGATTATAACAATATCAAAAGTTTAATAAAACCTGCTTTCAGTAGGTTGTATGTTAGCGATATTACCTGGCAATATCAAATACAACAAAGTTTACAAGCTGATGGTTGGTCAGGATACATGACTACACCAATTAACTTTGGACCAACAAATAATCATGATTATTCATTAAATATAGGTTGGAATAGCACGGCTTGGGATTATGCTTATGTGGATATTATTTCTTATCTGTATAAAGTTGAAGAAAGAGCAAAAGGAAAATTTGATAATTATTATGCCTGGTCTTTGATTATAAAAGCTGCAACAATGCAGCGTATTACCGATATGTACGGTCCTGCTGTTTATTCAAAATTTGGTATTGAAACAAAAGCTACTTATGATTCTCAGCAAGAAATATATCAGAATATTTTTAATGATTTAGAATTTGCAATTACCGAATTGACTAATAGAGTAAATGCTGGAGAAACTTCAGCTTTTGTTGGAACTGATTTGTCATTATATAACGGAGATTACAAACAATGGATTAAATATGCTAACTCATTGCGTTTAAGAATGGCAATGCGTATTGTAAAAGTAGATCCAGCTCTTGCAAAAACACAGGCCGAGAAATCAATTTCTCATCCATTTGGAGTATTTACAACTAGCAGTGATAATATGATGGTTAAATCGCCATTAGACTTAAATGTTATTGATGTAATGAGTCATGTATGGGTTGGATTATTTATGGGCGCAGACATGGAATCTATTTTAGGAGGTTATGAAGATCCGCGTTTGAGCAAATATTGGGAGACATCTAATGTTGTCCCTGGTGAATTCAAAGGTGTTAGAACAGGTATTCAATACCCAACATCTTCAACGTATGCTAATTTTTCTCAATCAGGTGAAAGAACTCGTAAAGGGTTAGTTACGTGGATGTCTACAGCCGAAGTCTATTTCTTAAGAGCCGAAGGAGCTTTACGTGGCTGGAATATGGGAGGTACTGCCCAAAATTTGTATGAATTAGGGATAAAAGCTTCCTTTGATCAAAATGGTGCTTCGGGTGCTGATGCTTATATAGCAGATGATAGTAAAAAACCTAAAAATTATGTAGATCCTATAAATGCTGTTAATAATGCAGTTGCTGCAAGTAAAGTTACAGTTGCCTGGGGTACTGATAAAGAAACTAATCTGGAAAAAATTATTACTCAAAAATGGATTGCAACATTTCCTGATGGTCAAGAAGCATGGTCAGAATATAGAAGAACAGGGTATCCTAAATTATTTAGAATTACTAATAATCAAAGTGGAGGGGTAATTTCTACAGCTTTAGGAGTTCGTAGATTAGGATTCTCACAAAGTGAAGTTAACAACAATCCAAAAGGATACGAATCAGGAGTTGCCAAACTGGGAGGTCCGGATAATGGAGCGACGCGTTTATGGTGGGATGTAGACAAGGCTAACTTCTAAAAGAATAAAACAAATATCAGTTTGGTTAGTAAATGGTATAAGCAATGAAAGTTGTTTATACCATTTCAAAAGCCAAAATTGTAAATACAAAAAAAGAAAAAAAATGAAAAGTGCTTTAGAAATAAAACCTGATATCAGCTATAAAAGTGCAGGAAAATTTGAAGAAACAAGATTTGAGAAAATTCATAATGAAATCTTCAAAAGTTCAGCAGAAGCTTCGGTAATTGTAGCGCAGGAAATCGCACAATTAATCAGATTAAAACAAGAAAAAAATAAAACTTGTGTGTTAGGTTTGGCAACAGGTTCTTCTCCTGTAAAAGTATATGAAGAACTGGTAAGAATGCACAGAGAAGAAGGATTAAGTTTTAGCAATGTCATCACTTTCAATCTGGATGAATATTATCCGATGTCAAAAGAGAACAATCAGAGCTACCATTATTTCATGCATCAGCACCTTTTTAATCATATTGATATTGATCCTGAAAACATTAATATTCCCGACGGTACAGTGGCAATTGATGAATTGAATCAGTATTGTATTGATTATGAAATGAATATTAAAAGAGCCGGAGGTCTTGATTTTCAGCTATTAGGTATTGGTCGTACAGGTCACGTAGGTTTTAATGAACCGGGATCTCACATTAACTCAGGAACCCGAATCATTACACTGGATCACATTACAAGAGTAGATGCTTCGTCTGATTTTAATGGTATTGACAACGTCCCTAAGCGTGCGATTACGATGGGAGTTTCTACCATTATGCGATCTAAACGAATTGTATTGATGGCCTGGGGACAAAACAAAGCAGATATCATCAAAAGAACCATTCAGGGTGATATCAGTTCTGAAGTTCCTGCCACATTTTTACAAAATCATCCTAATGCGACTTTCGTATTGGATCAGTCTGCAGCTTCTGAATTAACACGTTTTAAAACGCCTTGGTTAGTAGGAGAATGTATCTGGACACAGGAATTAAAAAGCAAAGCGATTGTCTGGTTATGCCAAAAAACAAAACAGTCGATATTAAAATTAACAGACCGAGATTATAATAATAACGGAATGTCAGATCTTTTGGCGCAGGAAGGTTCTGCTTACGATTTGAATATCAATATGTTCAACGTATTACAGCACACCATTACCGGATGGCCGGGCGGAAAGCCCAATACAGATGATTCGCATCGTCCGGAAAGGGCTAATCCTGCCAAAAAACGAGTAATCCTTTTCAGTCCGCATCCTGATGATGACGTGATTTCGATGGGAGGAACTTTTTCAAAACTCATAAAACAGGGGCATGATGTACATGTTGTGTATCAAACCTCCGGAAATATCGCAGTTACAGATGATGAAGCGCTAAAATTTGCTGAGGTATGTAACGATTTTGTAGGCGATGCTGATCCAAAAATAAATTTCAAATCAGTAATTGAATTTCTGAACAACAAATCAGAAGATCAGGTAGATTCTTTAGAAGTTCGAAAATTAAAAGGACTCATTAGAAGAAGAGAATCTTATGCAGCCACAAGATATATTGGTCTGAAAGACGAAAATACACACTTTTTGGATCTTCCTTTTTATGAAACAGGACAGGTTAAAAAGAATCCGCTGGGTTCGGAAGATATTGCTATCGTGAAGGATATTATTACTAAAATAAAACCGCATCAGGTATTTGCAGCAGGAGATTTGGCAGATCCGCACGGAACGCACGAGGTTTGCCTAAACGCCATATTTGCCGCATTAAAAGAGCTGAAACCGGAACCATACATGAACGATTGCTGGTTGTGGCTCTACAGAGGTGCGTGGCACGAATGGGACATTCACGAAATTGACATGGCTGTTCCGCTTTCACCTTCAGAAGTACTTTTGAAACGTCATGCAATCCTGTACCACCAGTCTCAAAAAGACAGGGTGATGTTTCAGGGCAATGATTCAAGGGAATTTTGGGTAAGGGCAGAAGACCGTAACAAAAATACAGCCGTTCTCTATGATGAATTAGGATTGGCAGAATATGAAGCGATTGAGGCTTTCAAACGTTTTGATTACTAGTTTTTTTTAAGATTTGGTTTTAGAGTCAAATTGTATAATTCAGATTGATTTCAACGGACAGTGAGGATCAATAGAGATCATTCTGGATTTTTTTAATATTATGTTACTCAGTTGGTAACGTGTTCAAACTAATAAAAAAATATGAAATATTTAATAATCCTGTTATTGGCGGGTTTGACTGCTGGTGCTCAGGCAAAAAAAGAGCAGCTAAACCTTATGCCTTGGCCTCAAAATGTTGTTTTGAATGACGGAAGTTTTACTTTAACTAAAAACTTTAAAGTAAACATTACTGGAAATCCAAATTCAAGAGTTTTTGGTGGAGCAACCCGTTTTCTACGACGTTTAGACGGCAGAACCGGTCTTTTTTTCGAACAGGATTTTATTACAAAATTAAATGAGGCTCCTAGTGCGGAACTTCAGATCAATTGTACCAAAAGCGGAAAAATAGGTTTGTATGAAGACGAAAGTTACCATTTAGACATCAAACAAAACAAAATTACACTCAATGCAACCAGTGATTTAGGAGCTTTACACGGTCTTGAAACATTATTACAGCTGTTGCAGAACAATAGCTCATCGTTTTATTTTCCGAATTCGCAGATTTCAGATTTTCCAAGATTTACCTGGAGAGGTTTGATGATTGATGCTTCAAGACATTTTCAGCCGGTAGACGTAATCAAAAGAAACCTTGACGGATTGGCTGCTATGAAAATGAATGTTTTTCACTGGCATCTGGTTGATGATCAGGGCTGGAGAATCGAAACTAAAAAACATCCAAAGCTAATCGAATTAGCTTCAGACGGGCTGTATTATACTCAGGAAGAAATTAAAAATATCGTAAAATATGCTGATGAACGCGGAATTTTAATCGTTCCCGAAATAGATGTTCCTGGTCACGGTTCTGCGATATTGACGGCTTATCCGGAAATTGGCAGTAAAGTGATTACACTCACAGGCGGAACTTCAGAAAAAAATATTCAGGGAACAGCAATTGCGACCTATGGAATCGAGAGAAATGCGGGTATTTTTTCACCGACTTTAGATCCTTCAAATCCAAAAACATATCAACTGTTAAGCGAAATATTTGATGAGGTTTGTCCGTTGTTTCCGGGAGCTTATTTTCACATTGGAGGAGACGAAAACGAAGGAAAAGACTGGGATGCTAATCCGAAGATTCAGGCGTTCAAAAAGAAACACAATTTAAAGACGAACCATGAATTGCAGACATATTTCACGATGCAATTGGTTCCGATGCTTAAAAAACACGGCAAACAATTGATGGGCTGGGAAGAAATCCTGACCAAAGATTTGTCAAAAGAAGCTATTATTCATTCTTGGAAAGGACCAAATGAAGGTGTTTTACCAGGTCAGTCTTTGGTTGAAGCAGTAAAAAAAGGATACAAAACAGTATTGTCAAACGGATATTATATCGATTTGATGTATCCAATTGAAAGTCATTATTTGACTGATCCAATGCCAAAAGATGCTACTTTATCTGCCGAAGAAAAAGCTAGAATTCTGGGCGGTGAAGCCCCAATGTGGACAGAATTGGCGACGCCGGAAACAATAGATTCCAGAATTTGGCCAAGAACAGCAGCAATTGCAGAAAGACTTTGGTCAGCCGGAAATATTACTGATGTTGCCGATATGCGCAGACGTTTGGAAACCATTTCGTTCAGATTGGAAGAATTAGGACTCACACACATTCGCAACAAAGATGTGATTTTGAGAAATATTGCCAACAATCAAAACATAAAACCGCTTACCGAATTTTCAAATGTTTGTGAACCATTAAAAGGATATACGAGAAATAAAGACGGCACAGAATACCAGACATATTCTCCGCTAACACTTTTTGCAGATGCCTGTACACCAGATGCAAAAGATGCTTTGGTTTTTGACGCGGCAGTTTCACAATATCTGGCAAATAAAACCCCGGAAAATAAAGCAAAAGTGACAGCATTTTTAAACAAATGGATTGCTGTCAATAAAGAATTAATTGATTTGAGTGCCAATGCGCCTTTGGTACAGCCAATTTTACCATTAGCGAAAAAATTAAGCGAAACATCACAGCAATTGCTTCTTCTGTTAGACAATAAATCAGGTTTGAAACCAGCTGATTTAAAAAGCCTGATAGAGCAATGCAATACAAAAGACCACGCCGATGTTGAGCTTGCAGTTTATACAAGTTTTAAAAAGTTGATATAAAAGTTTGAGTTAGTAATGTAGTTTAAGTTAAGTTTAATGATTATTTAATTGGTTTTATCTCTGCCGGAAAACCTAATCTGGCAGAGATAATTTTAACCAAATTAGTTTATTAAAAGTTTAAAAGAGAAATAGAAATAAAATATTGGGACGGTTAAAATTGAGTTTGGTTATTTATTTTTTAATCTAATTTTTATTTCAAATAATGTGTCAGTTTTGGGTAATTTGTTATTTGGTTTTTACCCGAAAAAGAACATTGTAAACCTGGCAATTCGTTGTCAGGTTTTTTTATGCTCTAAAATTAATGAATTTTTTTAAGAGCTGTTTACTTCGTCAGTTCGCTATCGCTCGTGTCCTGCTCTCCGCTTAATCTTTTGTGGCGAACCCCGCCACAAAAGGATAACGCTTCGATCAGGGCTAGGGCTTTAGGTTTTATAAGTTTTTTTTAAATATTTAAATTGTTGATTATAAGGTTTTAAAGTATGAATTTTACTGTAAAAACATTTATAATTTAAAGTAATGGTGTCATCCTGAACGGAGTCGAAGGCTTGCTAACGAAAGGGCTTCGACTCCGCTCAGCCTGACAGTTTTTTTGATTACATCCAATGAGATGAAGAAACTTTTCTGTTTGGCTGCTTAGTGATTTTTCTAAAATTAAATTAATCTTTCAATGGAAAATCAAAATAAAAAATCTGTCTAAATCTGCAAAATCTGCGTGAAACACTAATTTTTAAGTACTTTTGACTCCTAAATTATTCAATAAAATCCATGAAGAAATTCATCAGTCTGTTACCACTTCTTTTTGTTTTTTCTTTAAGTTCTGCCCAAAATAAATTCGGAAATCCGGAAGCCGATCCAATTCAAATTCAGAAAACGTTCAGCGATTGGACGGCTTATAATAAAAAGATAATGTTGTCACGGGATTTTACAGCTCTGGATTCCCAGTCAAAAAAAATCTCAAAAAAAGCATTTTTAAACGCTTTGACAAATGAAGACTTTATTCCAATCCGATTAAAATCAGTCGATTCTGTTTATTATTACAAGTTGTTTAAAATCCTCCCAAAATCAGATACCAATATCAAAGCAACGATTAATCAGGAAGCTTTTGAAGCCTTAAAAAACTATGAAATGGAAGGCAAGCCTTTCCCTGAATTTTCCTTTAAAGATTTAGATGGAAATATAGTTTCTAATGCATCGATGAAAGGCAAAATCATCGTAATCAAATGCTGGTACATTCATTGTGCGGCTTGTATCAAAGAGTTTCCACAAGTCAATGCCTTAGTTTCAAAATACAAGGATCGAAAAGATATCGTTTTTATAAGTCTTACCGAAGATACACCGGAACAGTTAAAAATATTTTTAGCAAGAAAGCCACTTTCATATTCCGTTATTCCAGACATGAAAGTTTATATGATTGAAAAGCTTGATTTGAATGCTTTTCCAACACATTTTATTTTGGACAGAAACGGAGTAATCAAAAAAGTAGTTTCGAATTACGAAAGTCTTGAAGTTGCTTTGGATAAAGAAAGTAAGTTGTGATTTAAGTGAAAAGTGAAAAGTAAGAAGTAAGATGTTTTTTTGATTGACATTTCACATTTCACAATTTACATTTCACCTTACGACATCTTTGCAACTCTGAACCTTTTTCCGTACTTTTGCACCAAATTAATAAAAAAGACATTCATGTTAACAGTCAATAATTTATCAGTACAATTTGGCAAACGAATTTTGTTTGACGAAGTAAATACAACTTTTACTCACGGAAACATTTACGGCGTTATTGGAGCCAATGGTGCTGGAAAATCTACATTTCTTAAAATCATTTCAGGTGATATGGACCCAACTTCGGGGCATATTCATTTAGAGCCGGGAAAACGTATGTCGGTTTTAAACCAGAACCACAACATGTTCGACGAGCATACTGTTTTGGAAACCGTTTTAATGGGAAATAAAGTTCTGTACGCTGTTAAAAAAGAAATGGATGAACTTTATTTAGATTATAATGATGCCAATGCAGACCGAATTGGAGAATTGCAAGTGCAGTTTGAAGAAATGAACGGATGGAACGCTGATTCTGACGCTGCATCGATGTTGTCTAACTTAGGAATCACAGAGGCAGATCATTATACTTTAATGTCAGATATGGAAGGAAAAATGAAAGTTCGTGTGCTTTTGGCGCAGGCACTTTTCGGAAATCCTGATGTATTAATTATGGATGAGCCTACCAACGATTTGGATTTTGAAACAATCGCCTGGTTAGAAAACTTCCTGGCAAACTACGAAAACACTGTAATCGTTGTATCTCACGACCGTCACTTTTTAGATGCGGTTTGTACCCATATTTCTGATATTGATTTCGGAAAAATCAATCATTACTCAGGAAACTATACGTTCTGGTACGAGTCTAGCCAATTAGCAGCAAAACAGCGTGCACAGCAAAACAAAAAAGCAGAAGAAAAGAAACAGGAATTGGAAGAATTTATTCGTCGTTTTAGTGCAAACGTGGCGAAATCGAAACAAGCAACTTCCCGTAAAAAAATGATTTCAAAATTGAATATTTCTGAAATTAAACCTTCAAGCCGTCGTTATCCTGCGATTATTTTCGATCAGGATCGTGAAGCCGGAGATCAGATTTTAAATGTAGAAAACTTATCAGCTTCTGTAGATGGAGAGGTTTTATTTAAGGATATTAACCTGAATATGGCAAAAGGCGACAAAATCGTGCTGTTCTCTAAAGATTCACGCGCTACAACAGCTTTCTACGAAATTTTAAACAACGAACAAAAAGCAGATTCTGGATCTTTTGATTGGGGAATTACAACCAACCAGGCGTATTTACCAGCTGAAAATCATAAATATTTCGAGAATGATTTAAGTTTAGTGGACTGGTTACGTCAGTATGCTAAAACTGAAGAAGAGCGTGATGAGGTATTTATTAGAGGTTTCTTAGGGAAAATGATTTTCTCAGGAGAAGAAGCTTTAAAAACATCCAGAGTTTTATCAGGAGGAGAAAAAGTACGTTGTATGTTGTCCAGAATGATGATGGAACGTGCTAACGTTTTAATGCTTGATGAACCGACAAATCACTTAGATCTGGAGTCTATTACCGCTTTCAATAATTCATTGAAAAACTTTAAAGGTTCTGTAATCTTCACCACGCATGACCACGAGTTTGCACAGACTGTTGGTAACCGAATTGTAGAATTGACACCAACCGGAGTAATCGACCGCTACATGACATTTGACGAATATCTTGATGATGAAAAGATTCAGGAACAAAGAAAGAAGATGTATAATCTTTAATATGTAAGACGCACAACTATGTTTTTTGTAAAAAGTGAAACGCCTTTTTTAAGTTCAAAAAACATGTAACTATGTGTTTAGAAAACAAAATGCCCGTTATGAGAATAACGGGCATTTTTTATGTTTTATTTTTTGAAAAATCTCGCAAAGATCCAGATAATGATCACGATTATAAAAATCACAATAAAGATTCCGACACCCATTCCGGCTTTAAAAATGTCTCCAACTAATTCGCAGCTTGTAAATGAAAATAGTATAAACAATACCATTAACAATCTTGTAATTTTATTTTGCATGATTCTCAGTTTTTAAGTTCAGGAATAAAATTACTTAAGCAATAAGAAAAATGTGTTATAGAATTTTTGCGAAAAGTTTTAGGATTCGAAGAAAGAATACAGTTGTTTATTTAAGATGATTCTCAATATCCATCATTTGATGTAAAATACGGATGATCTCCAACTCTTCTTCTTTGCTATTTATTTTATAAAAAATCAGATGGGATTTTACCTTACTCCGAAAATATCCTTTTCTGATATGATCCACATCTTTTCCTGATTTAGGATCTAAACATAAATATTCAATTTCGTCAATTATTAAATTCAAATATCTGTCAGCTTGTTCTCTGGACCAGTTTTCAAAAGTATATAACCAAATTTTTTCTAAATCATAAGATGCTTCCTGACTAATCTTATAATTCATTGTCTAAATATTTTTGGTGTAGATTATTTAAAAAAGAAGTTCGGTCAAAATCTTTGACGAATCCGGATTTTTCCCCTTTTTTTAATTCCTTTATTAATTCGCTTTTTTTTGTTTCTTCTTCTTCAAACATTCGTAAAGCCGCACGAATTACTTCACTGGCAGAAGAAAAACGTCCTGTTTTTATTTGAGAACTGATAAAGTTATCAAAATAATCACCTAATAATATGGAAGTGTTTTTTGGCATGACTTAAAATTTTATCAAATATACCAATTATTGGTATTTTAGCCAAGTGTTTTTAGTGATGGCTCTTGGTTTACAAAATTTTGCTCTTCGCAATTAGGATAGTATGAATTTCGACATCATCAGTTTTGGGATAACTAACGTCAAATAATTTTATAACGTCAAAATTATTTTCAAGAAGGCTGGTTTTTAAATCTTCTAAAGTGTGATAATAAAAATAAGTACGATCTCCGGAACTTCCCGAAATAAAGCCTGATTTAGAAGAATCTCCTTGCACAAAACTTAAGTATAAAATTCCATTTTTAGTAAGTATTTGAGCAGAGTCTTTTATTAGTTTCGAACAATCTGATTCGGACAAATAGGGCAAACAAAATCCGCACATGATGGCATCAAACTTTTCGTTTAACTCATTCAGTTTTCGGGTGTCCATTATTTTAAAATCAGCCGAAGGATTGTTTATCTTCGCTAATTCGATCATTTTTGGTGCAATGTCGATACCTGTGATTTTTAAGTCTGGTCTTTTGGATAACAAATATTTGGTAATGTTTCCGGGCCCGCAGCCAATTTCAAATACTTTCTGTTGATCTTTTAAAAGACCGCAAAAGAAATCATAAGTTTCATTATAGATACTCAGATTCATAAATTTGTCCTCGTAGAGATTTGCAATTTTATTCCAGGTTTCAAAAGTTTCTTTGTATTTATTCATGTGTTTTTTAGACTGATTTGTTATTTACGTCCTACTAAATATAATCATTAGTTTTTTACGGATGTTAAAATCCGTCGGGTAAAAACAGATGCCAGACTGAGTTCATTCGATTTAGAAGAGCCAGCGGCTCGATTAATATTGTAGGGCCGGATTTTAATCCGGTCTGAAATTCGGGATAAGGTAAGAAGAACCGTAGGTTCGACACATATTATACGTTTATGAATATGAACCGTTCCAATGGAACTTTATGTGTGGTCGTTCTCTTTTACAACGGATTGAAATCCGTTGCTACAATTTAGTTCATTCCTACGGAATTTTAATGTTTATTAAGTTGATATACTTTGCGGGCACGGAAAGAATTTTCGTACTAACGTTGCGTATATCCGACCGATCGGGTTTTGATTTACGTTATACTAAATATAATCATTAGTTTTTTACGGATGCTAATCCCGTCGGGTAAAAACAGATGCCAGACTGAGTTCATTCGATTTAGAAGAGCCAGCGGCTCGATTAATATTGTAGGGCCGGATTTTAATCCGGTCTGAAATTCGGGATAAGGTAAGAAGAACCGTAGGTTCGACACATAATTATACGTTTATGAATATGAACCGTTCCAATGGAACTTTATGTATGGTCGTTCTCTTTTACAACGGATTGAAATCCGTTGCTACAATTTAGTTCATTCCTATGGAATTTTAATGTTTATTAAGTTTTCATCTAATTGCTTTTGATTTGTCTATATGTTTAATTTTTAATGTTGAAAACATTTCCGCTATCGACACCCCAACAAATAAATTCCAATTCCGTATATTTGCCCGACCAATCATTACAATTAATTATGAGCCAGAAAGTATTACTTAATTCAAAAGAAGTTACTATCATACTCCATCGTTTGGCTTGTCAGTTAATCGAAAAACACCTTGATTTTTCAGATACTATTTTAATCGGGATTCAGCCGAGAGGTGTTTTTTTGGCTGAACGTTTAAAACAAATTTTAGAGAACGAATACAATACGCCTCAAATTTCACTGGGCTATCTGGATATCACTTTTTTTAGAGATGATTTCCGCAGAACCGATAAACCGCTTGAAGCCAATAAAACTCAGATTAATTTTATAGTCGAAAACAAAAAAGTCATTTTTATCGATGATGTATTGTTTACCGGAAGAAGCATTCGTTCGGCTTTAACTGCAATTCAGTCTTTCGGGAGACCTTCAGAAATAGAATTGCTGGTGTTGATTGACAGACGTTTCAGCCGTAATTTACCAATTCAGCCCGATTATCGCGGTCGTCAGGTAGATGCCATTAATGGCGAGAAAGTAAAAGTGAGCTGGAAAGAAAATGATGGTGAAGATGTGGTGCATTTGGTGACAAATTAGTTTAATCGGTTAACCGGTTAATTGTTTAATCGGAAGAAAAACGATTAAACGATTAAACAAATTAACGATTAAACAGTAAAAAACAGTTAAACATTAAACATGAAAGAATTAAGCGTAAATCATTTATTAGGAATTAAATATATCAACGAAAATGATATTAACCTGATTTTTGAAACGGCAGATCATTTTAAAGAAGTCATTAACCGACCAATTAAAAAAGTTCCTTCATTACGAGATATTACCATTGCCAATATTTTCTTTGAAAACAGTACCAGAACCAAACTTTCTTTCGAATTAGCGCAGAAACGTTTATCTGCTGATGTCATTAGTTTTTCTGCAGCTCAGTCATCGGTTAAAAAAGGAGAAACCCTGATTGATACTGTAAATAATATCCTTTCGATGAAAGTGGATATGGTTGTAATGCGCCACTCCAATCCCGGAGCGGCTTATTTTTTATCCAAAAATGTCAAAGCCAGTATCGTAAATGCAGGTGATGGAGCACACGAACATCCAACCCAGGCTTTGTTAGACAGTTATTCTATCAGAGAAAAACTGGGCGATGTAGCCGGAAAAAAAGTGGTTATTGTGGGTGATATTCTGCATTCCAGAGTTGCTTTATCCAATATATACGCTTTGCAGATGCAGGGTGTTGAAGTAAAAGTATGTGGGCCAAAAACACTGATTCCGAGATATATTGAATCACTTGGTGTTACGGTTGAACCGAATTTACGCAAAGCGTTAGAATGGTGCGACGTTGCCAATATGTTGCGAGTACAAAACGAACGTATGGATGTTAATTTCTTCCCTTCAACACGTGAATACGCACAGCAATACGGAGTTGATAAACCGCTTTTGGATTCTCTTGGAAAAGAAATCGTAATCATGCACCCGGGACCAATCAACAGAGGAGTAGAGATTACTTCTGAAGTTGCCGATTCTGATCATTCAGTGATTTTGAATCAGGTGGAGAATGGTGTTGCGATTAGAATGGCGGTTATTTATTTACTAGCTTCTAAGATTCAGTAGTTATATTTCATTTTGAGAAGCGCACTGAAAATAGTATTCGTCCTCATAGGTTTTATATGTAAAGCTCAGGATGTGGGCGAAATAAGAATTGATGCTGTTTATAATAACTTATTGAATCGAACACCTAAAAATTTTAAAATAGACGAAGCTTCGGAATTAGAGAATAAAATTTCCAGTTTAAATTTGAATAGTATTGGAGGATTAGATATTATCTATCAATTTAAAGATAAATTAAAACTTAATGCAACTGAAATTAACTGGCTCAATAAACAAACTGACCAAATTGCTTTAGCCTTTTATTTAGAAGGAAATCCAATCTTGATTAGAAAAGTTGGTGGTGTTGATGGATGTCCAGACGAAAATGTCTATACAGAGATTATAAAGGAAAAAAAGGTGACGATCCTGAATTTTTGTTTCTCATGTCTTGATTTTACAAGATCCGATCAATTTATTCAAATTTTTAATAATAGAACAAATTCTTTATTAAATAGATTTTAATTTTAGTTCTGATTTAAAGTTTACATGTGTCACCCTGAGCGGAGTCGAAGGGCTTTTAAGCGAGAGTGCCTTTCTAAAAGAGCTTCGACTCCGCTCAGGGTGACAAACGTCTAACTTAAGTCCTGAACAAAAAACAAAAAAACTTCGTACCTTTGCCCCCAGAAATATTAATTTTTATATAAGCCCCACAAATTATAAAATGAAAGTAGATCAAAAAGGACATACCGTTACTATTAAAGATACTCAGGGAGATGTTAATTCTTTCCTTGATAAAGTGACGCAGCAGTTTAAAACCTTTGAAAAGCATAATATTATAATCGATTTGTCTGCCGATACGGCTTTGACAGAAAATGATTTGAAACTTTTTTTACCGCTTTCAAAACAGCAGAAAAAGTCAAAAAAATCGTTTGTAATTGTAGTTTCAGATCTTGATTTTAATTCGATTTCAGATAAATTGACAGTTGTTCCTTCTCTTTTAGAAGCGCACGATATTATCGAAATGGAAGAAATTGAAAGAGATCTTGGATTCTAAAATTGATTTTAATTGTTTATTCGTTTAACTGTTTAATCGATTTGATTTAATTTTAGACAATTAAACGATTTACCAAATTAACGAATAAACATAAAATTGAAATTAACAATACTTGGCTGCTATGCGGCAACTCCCAGAACGATTACCAACCCGACTTCGCAGGTTTTAGAAATTAAAAACCGTTTGTTTTTGATTGATTGTGGCGAAGGAACTCAGGTTCAGCTTCGAAAGAATAAGATTAAATTCTCCAAAATTAATCACATTTTTATTTCGCATCTTCACGGCGATCATCTTTACGGATTAATAGGAACTGTTTCGACTTTTTCCCTTTTGGGAAGAACCACCGATTTACATATTTACGGTCCAAAAGGGGTGAAGGAAATTATTACTTTACAGCTAAAACTCTCCAATTCATGGACTACGTATCAGTTGTTTTTTCATGAATTAGAGTCAAATGAAAGTGAAGTTATATTTGAAGATAATAAAGTAATTGTAAAAACGATTCCGCTGAAACACCGTATTTACACCAACGGATTTTTATTTCAGGAAAAACCGGGAGAACGAAAACTAAATATAGAAGCGGTTCAGCAATATGATATTCACACGGCTTATTACCAAAAGATAAAAAACGGTGGCGACATTACACTTGATGACGGAACAGTAATTGAAAACGAGAAACTGTCTTTTGACCCAATTCCGGCAATGAGCTACGCTTTCTGTTCGGATACTGTTTATAATGAAGCTATTATTCCGATTATCGAAAATGTAGATGTTTTATATCATGAATCTACCTTTTTGGAATCTGAAGCTCCTTTGGCAGAAAAGACATTACATTCTACAGCAAAAGAAGCGGCAACGATAGCACTAAAAGCAAATGCAAAGAAATTGGTTTTGGGCCATTATTCGACACGATACGAAGGAATTGAGCCTTTTAAAAACGAAGCAGAAACCATTTTTCCGAATGTACTTTTGGGTAATGACGGGGTTACGTTTGATTTTTAATGGTGTGAAAAGTGAAAAGTGAAAAGTGAAATGTAAAATGTAATATGTGTTATGGCTTGATGGGTATTATTTTACATTTCACATCTTACAATTAAACTTATAATAATAAAAAAAATGAGCGATTTAAGTAATTATAGAAAGTCATACGAAAAAAGCGAATTGCTGGAAACGACAATTCCTGAAGATCCTATTAACCTTTTTAACAGATGGTTTCATGAAGTGGAAGATTTTGGTGGAGTGGGAGAGGTAAATGCGATGACGGTTTCGACAATTGGTCTTGACGGATTTCCGAAATCACGTGTGGTTTTACTGAAGAAGTATTCTGAAGAAGGCTTTATATTTTACACCAATTACAATTCGGAGAAAGGAAAAGCAATTACAGCCAATCCGCATGTTTGTCTGTCTTTTTTCTGGCCTAATATGGAACGTCAGGTAATTATTAAAGGAATTGCCCAAAAAACGTCTGAAGTTATTTCGGACAACTATTTTGATTCACGTCCGGACGGAAGCAAATTAGGTGCTGTTGTTTCAAATCAGAGCGAAGTGATTCCATCAAGATCATTTTTGGAAGAGAAATTAAAAGAGCTGGAAAAAGAATTTGAAGGAAAAACAGTTTCAAGACCCGAACATTGGGGAGGATTTTTAGTGACTCCTTTGGAAGTTGAATTCTGGCAGGGCAGACCTAACCGCTTACATGACAGAATTCGTTATTTTAGTCAGTCTGATTTTACGTGGAAAATTGACAGGTTAGCACCTTAGTGTAAGAATTTTTGCTGTTAAAATGCTGGAATAGTGTTTTTTATCGATTAATTTTGGTTGTTGAACGGTAATTTTGTTATTTTAAAACGTTAATCAAATTATTTTATTTACTGATTTAAATAAGTTGCCCCACAATTTATTTATACATACCGACCAAATTTTATGAAAAAATGGCTTCATGTAATGCTACTTTTTGGACTTGTTTTTGTTTTTAATTCATGTTCTTCAGATTCAGCTGAAGGAATTGATGATTCTCAATCTAAACTCGTAACTGATTATACTTATAATGAATCAGAACTGGAAGCACTTGATTTGATAAACAAACATCGTCTCAGTATTGGACTAAATGCTTTAGAAAGAATCAATCATATTTCATACAAATCTGAAGAACATGATTTTTATATGATTGCCAATAAAGTGGTAAATCATAATGATTTTGTTGCAAGGTCAGAGAATATCACGAGTGTTTTAGGTGCAAAAAAAGTGGGAGAAAATGTGGCTTATAATTATCAAACTTCAGAAGCTGCTGTAAAGGCCTGGTTAGAGAGTCCTACTCATAAAGAAAATATAGAGGGCGATTATACCCATTTTGGGATTGCCATTAAAATTGATGCAGAAACCGGTAAAAAGTATTACACCAATATTTTTGCAAAAATTTAGAAAGAAAGTTAGTATTCAGGTTTAGTTATTAAAAGTCGTTGTAAGGTCATGTTTACAACGACTTTTTTTTGAAAAAAAGCTACCCCGAAAGGTAGCTGCGGTTATTGGTTTTTGGTTGTGTTTATAAAGCAGTAATAATAAATTCGCTGCGTCTGTTTTCCTGATGTTTTTCTTCGCTGCATTTTACATTATCAGCACATTCATTTACAAGCTGTGTCTCACCGTAGCCTCTTCCTGTTAAACGGTTTTTTGCCACACCATTGCTAATGAGCCATTCTATGGTAGATTTGGCTCTTCGGTCAGACAAAGATTCATTGTATTTATGACTTGCCCTGCTGTCTGTATGAGAACGGATGTCCAGTTTCATTTTTGGATTTTCATTTAAAACATCTAATATTTTTTCTAAATCCAAAGCAGCTTCTTCTCTGATGTTTGATTTGTCAAGGTCAAAATAAATCATTTTTATACCAAAACATTTTCCTAAGTCATCACCAATTGCAACTTTGCATTTAGCAGGTTCCAACGCAATCGGAAGATTCGTTTTACCGGTTTTATCAGGTATTTTGATGCTTACTTCTTTGGTGTTATAATCTGGTTTTTCGGCTCTTACATAGTACGTTTCGTCACATTCGACCTGAAAAGTATAGTTTCCGGTCTCATCTGCAATGAACGTTTTTTTAAGATCCAGATTACGGTCAAACAAGCTAACTTTTGCTCCGGGCAAAATCATTCCGGTAGCTTCATCAGTGATAAGACCGTATAATTCCTGTGCGCATTTTAACCGTCTGGTTTCTAAAAATTTATAGATATCGTCTGAACCACGACCGCCGTCTTTATTGGAACTAAAGTATCCTTTTCTTGTGGCAGTGTCAATCGTGTAGGCAAAATCATCTTTAGGAGAATTGACATCAGCACCTAGATTTTCGATATCGCTGATACTTCCGTCTGGATCTATCTGACCCACAAAAACATCAAGCCCGCCAAGTCCGGGATGGCCGTCTGAAGAAAAGTAAATTTCGTTTTCATCGCTGACATGCGGAAACGTTTCTTTGCCTTCTGTGTTAATCGATTTCCCTAAATTTTTAGGCGTTCCATATTCACCTTTTTCATTGATGCTAACTTTAAAAATATCAGACTGCCCAATACTTCCGGGCATATCAGAAGCAAAATATAAAGTTTTTTCATCAGGACTAAGTGCAGGATGAGCAGTACTGTAATTGTTGCTGCTGAAGGGAAGTTCTCTAATATTAGTCCATTTGCCATTTTCGAGAGTGGCTTTGTAAATCTTGATAAAAGTAATTTTGTCTTCATTTTTTCCTTTTTTTCCATCTAAATAATTATTACGTGTGAAATAAATTGTTTTTCCGTCTTTTGTAAGTACGGGAGAAGATTCATGGAATTTAGTATTCAATGCCGTTTTGAATTTTTTTACTTTGGCAGAATCAACATCTGTAACATATAAATTAGTAAAATATTCGCCTGTCCATTTATGTTTACGATTCGAAAAATTACCTGTATCCCTTGCTGAAGCGAAATAGATTTTATTATTGCTTACAAAAGTGCTGTAGTCAGAATATGGAGAGTTGATGCCGGCATCTTCAATATTATAACGACCTGAATTGGCTTTGATTTTATCCATGTAATTTGCGTTTTCTCTATAAAGCCTGCCGCGGTTATCATCTTTATATTTAGAGTTAAATTCGTCCATGATTTTATTAGCCTGAGCTGTTTGTCCTGTTGCTTTTAAAGACTGTGCATATCGGTAATAAAACTCAGGTTCCGGACTTGGGTTCATGGCAAATAATTCACCGTACCATTTGGCAGCCCCTGAAAAGTCAGAATTAAAATAATAAGCATTCCCCAGTTTTTTAAACATATCTTCAGACTTATATCCTTTCCGAGCCACCCTTTCATAGGTTTTTATGGCATCGATATAAGCATAGCCATCGTATTTTTTATCAGCAGCGTTTACTTTCGATTGTTGAGCATAACATTTGAATGAAAAAACACTTGCCATTGTGAAGCAAAGGAGTATAAAATTTTTCATAATAACTATTTTTAAAAGAAACGAGGAGTTGTCATTTTACCATTTTTAGTGACGAATTCATAACGCAGGAATACTTCATGCGATCCTGAGTTGTAATTGTTTAAGTTGGTGGTTTCACGATCATATCCGTAACCAAGATAAAGACCGTCTGATATTTGAAATCCAACCATAGCGCTTAATGAGGCACTCCATCGGTAAGCAACACCCACTACAAGTTTGTCTAAAAACATAAAATTGGCGGATACATCGACTTGTAGTGGGGCTCCTTCTACCATTTTGGTCATCACAGCTGGTTTGAACTTTATATATTGGTATTTGTCCAGATCAAAAACATACCCGGCGATAAAATAATAATTGATTTGATCTTTATAAATCGCAATGTCGTTGTCGTTGTAGCGATTGGTTTCAATAAAATTGGGTACAGATAAACCGATATAAGCTTTGTCAGAATGGTAATAAATTCCGGCACCTACATTTGGAGAGAATTTATTGTCAAAATCCTGAAATTGTGGATCTCCCGCTACATCAGGATTAAGTTTATTGACATCAAGATTGAATAAATTAGCCGTTCCTTTGATACCAAAAGACAGTTTAAAATCAGCAGATGTCTGAATAGTGTACGAAAGGTCAGCAGAGATATTGTTCTCATTTGTAGGACCTATTTTATCGTTAACCAAAGAAAGACCAACTCCCAAATTGCTGTTGTTAATTGGGGAATTGACAGAGAAGCACATTGTTTTAGGTGCGCCATCCAGTCCAACCCATTGCGTACGGTATAAACCAAATACGCTCAAAGCTCCACGAGAACCTGCATAAGCAGGGTTGATATTTATGGTATTGTACATGTATTGCGTAAATTGAGCATCCTGCTGTGCAAAACTTACCATGGATACAAACATAATAGCGAAGGAAAATAATTTTGTTCTCATAGTAGATATTTTTTTTGCAATTATTACTAATGATTTTAATACTGAAAATCCTTAACAATAAGCCCTACATTCACTTACTCAAACAAGGATTTTGTATTGATTATTTGTAATTCGGTGCAGGGGCACACCGAATTACAAATTGTGTTTATTTTGATAAATAGAGATAACCGTCCTGTTTGTTAGTGCGCGCTACGTTGTTATTATCAAATGACTTGTAGGTTAGGATGTAAAAGTAAGTTCCGGTAGGGAGTCCTTCAGATTGTTTGATGGTAGTCCTGCCTCTGGAAGTTCCGTCAAAAGCGTTGGTAATATTGTTATAATTAGTGGTTTCGAAAACCAATATTCCCCAACGATTATAGACTTCTACAGTATTTTCAGGATAACAGGTAGTCAGGTCAATATTATCAATTTTGAAAAAATCATTTACTCCGTCACCATTAGGGGAGAAAGCATTATGAACTAATACTTTTTCACAAGCCAATACGCGGCAGTCATCGTTTACAAGTAAATTTACAGAAACACTTCTAGGACAATCTTCATTGGTTGTTTTATATTCAAGTGTATAACTGCCTAATGCAAGACCAAAAACGTTAAGGATATTTCCTTGTAATGCATTAGTACCACTTGTGTCAGTCCAGATTCCTGTTCTGGAAATGCCTTCAGGTAATAAACTGGAAAGATTCAGAGGAGATGAGTCAGCATTACAGGCCTCACTGTTAAGGTTTACGATAACATTTTCAGGTTGTGTGATGGTAACCGTAGCGGTTGATGAGCAAACCTGATTGTTATTGTTTACTTGTGCTGTAGCTGTAAGCGTGTAAACTCCGGCGCGTAAATTAGTGTTGCCTACAACTTCATTGTTTTGATTTCGGATAACAACTACGGACCCCGGACTGCTAGTCACTAAAATAGAGCCGTTATTGCCTTCAAAGCAGGTAACATTTGAAGCTGTTCCCATTACTGAAATTTTATTTTCGACAGTAAAGGTTTGTACCAGTTCAGTTTTGTTACCTGCACAGTCTGTTAAGGTATAAGTCCTGGTTAAGATATATGCATTTCCATCACAGCCGCTTCCTCCATTGTTCGAATCAGTTATCGAGATGTTTACGCTTCCGCTGCAATTATCTGCTGCATCTATAATATCTTGTGGGCTTCCGGCGGGTATATTGGCAATATTTTGTAAATTAGCAACACTTGCAGGAGCAGTTCCTGTAGGTGCAGTTGTGTCTCTTACAGTTATAATTTGAAAATGTGAAACAGTATTTCCACTGCAGTCACTTGTTGACCATATGCGTGTTAACGTGTAGTTGGTTGGACATTCATTTTGAATGTTACTTTTTGTTTCAGAAAAAACTACAGGCAAATTACTATTGCAATTATCAAAGACTTTTAAAGTTGCTGGTTCAGGAACTGCATCGCAGGAAACAGTAATGTCTGAAGGAAGATTTCCAGTAAACATTGGTACGGTTGTATCTTCCAGAGTAATCACTTGCGTAAAAATATCAGAAGTATTTCCACAATCGTCTTTCACAGTCCAGGTGTTGGTATAGGTTCCGGCGTTAGAGCAACCTTCGGAAGCCATAAACTGACCGCTAATTTTTACGATATTCGAAACATCAGCATCACAAAGATCAGAAGCTGTTGGAAATAAAGCCTGAGCTAAAGCCAATCCGGCTGTGTCACTGCACTGCAAAGTCATATTTAAAGAATTTATTTCAGTAGCCCATGTTGGCGCAGTAGTGTCTTCTATTGTTATCACTTGTGTGAAAGTATCTGAAGTATTGCCGCAATCGTCTTTTACGGTCCATGTGTTAGTGTAACTTCCTGAATTTCCACAACCTTCAGAAGCCATAAACTGACCGCTAACTTTTACGATATTGGAAACATCAGCATCACATAAATCAGAAGCTGTTGGAAATAAAGCCTGAGCTAAAGCCAAACCTGCTGTGTCGCTGCACTGCAAAGTCATATTCAAAGATCCTGTTTCAGTAGCCCATGTTGGTGCGGTGGTGTCTTCGATAGTTATCACTTGCGTGAAAGTATCAGAAGTATTTCCACAATCGTCTTTTACAGTCCATGTGTTGGTGTAAGTTCCGGCATTTCCACAACCTTCAGAAGCCATAAACTGACCGCTTACTTTTACGATATTCGATATATCGTTGTCACATAAATCAGAAGCTGTTGGAAACATTGCCTGAGCTAAAGCCAATCCGGCTGTGTCGCTGCATTGTAAAGTCATATTTAAAGAAGCCATTTCAGTTGCCCATGTTGGCGCAGTAGTGTCTTCGATTGTTATCACTTGCGTGAAAGTATCTGAAGTATTGCCACAATCGTCTTTTACGGTCCAGGTGTTGGTATAAGTTCCAGAATTTCCACATCCTTCAGAAGCCATAAACTGACCACTTACTTTTACGATATTCGATACATCGTTGTCACATAAATCAGAAGCTGTTGGAAATAAAGCCTGAGCTAAAGCCAAACCGGCTGTGTCGCTGCACTGCAAAGTCATATTCAAAGATCCTGTTTCAGTAGCCCATGTTGGTGCGGTGGTGTCTTCGATAGTTATCACTTGCGTGAAAGTATCAGAAGTATTTCCACAATCGTCTTTTACAGTCCAGGTGTTGGTATAGGTTCCGGAGTTTCCACAACCTTCGGAAGCCATAAACTGACCACTTACTTTTACGATATTAGATACATCAGCATCACAAAGATCAGAAGCTGTTGGAAATAAAGCCTGAGCTAAAGCCAAACCGGCTGTGTCGCTGCACTGCAAAGTCATATTTAAAGAATTCATTTCAGTTGCCCATGTTGGAGCAGTGGTGTCTTCGATTGTTATCACTTGTGTGAAAGTATCAGAAGTATTTCCACAATCGTCTTTTACAGTCCAGGTGTTGGTATAGGTTCCGGAGTTTCCACAACCTTCGGAAGCCATAAACTGACCACTTACTTTTACGATATTAGATACATCAGCATCACAAAGATCAGAAGCTGTTGGAAATAAAGCCTGAGCTAAAGCCAAACCGGCTGTGTCGCTGCACTGCAAAGTCATATTTAAAGAATTCATTTCAGTTGCCCATGTTGGAGCAGTGGTGTCTTCGATTGTTATCACTTGTGTGAAAGTATCTGAAGTATTGCCACAATCGTCTTTTACGGTCCATGTGTTGGTGTAAGTTCCTGCATTTCCACAACCTTCGGAAGCCATAAACTGACCGCTTACTTTTACGATATTGGAAACATCAGCATCACAAAGATCAGAAGCTGTTGGAAATAAAGCCTGAGCTAAAGCCAATCCGGCTGTGTCGCTACATTGCAAAGTCATATTTAAAGAAGCCATTTCAGTTGCCCAGGTAGGAGCGGTTGTATCTTCGATAGTGATTACTTGTATAAAACTATCTGTAACATTTCCGCAATCATCTTTTGCGATCCAGCTATTGGTGTAAGTTCCAGCATTGGCGCAATCTTGAGAAGCGTTGAATTCACCACTGGTTTTAATATAAGTTACTATTGTACAATTTGCAGAAGCAACTGGAGTCTGGTTTTGAGCAGCCTGTAATCCAGCTGTGTCACTGCACTGCAAAGTGATATTTAAAGTACCGGCTTCAGTAATCCAGTTTGGTGCTGCATTATCTTCAATAGTGATTACTTGAGTGAAAACGGTTGATGTATTTTCACAAATATCTTTTGCGATCCAGGTGTTGGTATAAGTACCTGTACTTCCACAGCTTCCTCTTTGTAATGTCCCGCTTGTTTTGGTATAGGTTATAGTTCCATCACAATTATCAGTAGCAATAGGAGCCATCGCCTGAGCATTTATCAAACCTGCAGTATCACTGCATTGCAAAGTCACATCTAAAGCGCCTGCAGCAGTTGTCCACATTGGAGCAGTAGTATCTTCAATAGAGATGGTCTGTGTAAATATTGTTGAAGTGTTCAAACACACATCTTTCGCCTCCCATGTATTAGTATAAGTTCCGGAGTTGATACAGGAACCTGCCATAAAACTTCCGCTGATTTTAGTATAAGTTACAGTTCCTCCACAATTATCGGTAGCAATTGGAGCTGCAGTCTGAGCAGTTGCCAAACCAGATACATCACTGCATTGCAAAGTCACATCTAGAGAAGCTGCCGCTGTTGTCCACATTGGCGCAGTAGTATCTTCAATAGTGATGGTTTGCGTAAATATGGTTGAAGTGTTCAAACAAACATCTTTGGCCTCCCAGGTATTGGTGTACGTTCCGGAGTTGATACAAGAACCTGCCACAAAATTGCCACTGATTTTAGTATACGTTACAGTTTCCCCACAATTATCGGTTGCTACAGGAAATGATGCCTGAGCGGTTGCCAAACCAGACACATCACTGCATTGCAAAGTCACATCTAAAGCGCCTGCAAGAGTTGTCCACATTGGAGCTGTAGTATCTTCAATAGTGATTACTTGTGTGAAAACGGTTGATGTATTTAGACACACATCTTTCGCTTCCCAGGTATTGGTGTACGTTCCGGAGTTGATACAGGAACCTGCCATAAAGCTTCCGCTAATTTTAGTATAAGTTACAGTTCCCCCACAATTATCGGTAGCTATGGGAGCTAAAGTCTGAGCAGTTGCCAAACCGGAAAGATCACTGCATTGCAAAGTCACATCTAGAGAAGCTGCCGCTGTTGTCCACATTGGAGCAGTAGTATCTTCAATAGTAATTACTTGTGTGAAAACGGTTGATGTATTTAAACACATATCTTTTACTTCCCATGTATTAGTATAAGTTCCGGAGTTGATACAGGAACCAGCTATAAAGCTTCCGCTAATTTTAGTATAAGTTACAGTTCCTCCGCAATTATCGGTTGCTACAGGAAATGATGCCTGAGCGGTTGCCAAACCAGATACATCACTACACTGCAAAGTCACATCTAAAGCACCTGCAGCAGTTGTCCACATTGGAGCAGTAGTATCCTCAATAGTGATGGTTTGTGTAAATATTGTTGAAGTGTTCAAACACATATCTTTGGCCTCCCATGTATTAATATAAGTTCCGGAGTTGATACAGGAACCTGCCATAAAGCTTCCGCTGATTTTGGTATAAGTTACAGTTCCCCCACAATTATCGGTTGCTACAGGAAATGATGCCTGAGCGGTTGCCAAACCAGATACATCACTGCATTGCAAGGTAACATCTAAAGCACCCGCAGCAGTTGTCCACATTGGAGCAGTAGTATCTTCAATAGTGATGGTCTGTGTAAATATTGTTGAAGTATTTAGACAAATATCTTTGGCTTCCCAGGTATTGGTATAAGTTCCGGAGTTTACACAGGAGCCTGCTGTAAAGCTTCCGCTGATTTTGGTATAAGTTACAGTTCCCCCACAATTATCAGTAGCAATTGGAGCTGCAGCCTGAGCAGTTGCCAAACCGGAAAGATCACTGCATTGCAAAGTCACATCTAAAGCGCCTGTAGCAGTTGTCCACATTGGAGCAGTAGTATCTTCAATAGTAATTACTTGTGTGAAAACGGTTGATGTATTTAAACACACATCTTTGGCTTCCCAGGTATTAGTATAAGTTCCGGAGTTGATACAGGAACTAGCTATAAAGCTTCCGCTGATTTTGGTATAAGTTACAGTTCCACCACAATTATCGGTTGCTACAGGAAATGATGCCTGAGCAGTTGCCAAACCAGATACATCACTACACTGCAAAGTCACATCTAAAGCACCTGCAGCAGTTGTCCACATTGGAGCAGTAGTATCTTCAATAGTGATGGTCTGTGTAAATATTGTTGAAGTGTTCAAACACACATCTTTGGCCTCCCAGGTATTGGTATAAGTTCCGGAGTTGATGCAGGAACCCGCTATAAAGCTTCCGCTGATTTTAGTATAAGTTATAGTTCCCCCACAATTATCAGTTGCTACAGGAAATGATGCCTGAGCGGTTGCCAAACCAGATACATCACTGCATTGCAAAGTCACATCTAAAGCGCCTGAAGCAGTTGTCCACATTGGAGCAGTAGTATCTTCAATAGTAATTACTTGTGTGAAAACGGTTGATGTATTCAAACAAACATCTTTGGCTTGCCATGTATTAGTATAAGTTCCGGAGTTGATGCAGGAACCAGCTATAAAGCTTCCGCTAATTTTAGTATAAGTTAAAGTTCCCCCACAATTATCGGTTGCGATTGGCGCTGCATTCTGAGCAGTTGCTAAACCGGAAAGGTCACTACACTGCAAAGTCACATCTAAAGCACCTGCAGCAGTTGTCCACATTGGCGCAGTTGTATCTTCAATAGTAATTACTTGTGTGAAAACGGTTGATGTATTTAAACATACATCTTTGGCCTCCCAGGTATTGGTGTAAGTTCCGGAGTTGATACAAGAACCCGCTATAAAGCTTCCGCTAATTTTAGTATAAGTTACAGTTCCACCGCAATTATCAGTAGCAATTGGAGCAGCAGCCTGAGCGTTTGCTAAACCTGAAAGATCGCTGCATTGTAAAGTTACATCTAGAGAAGCTGAAGCCGTTGTCCACATTGGAGCAGTAGTATCTTCAATAGTAATTACTTGTGTGAAAACGGTTGACGTATTTAGACATACATCTTTGGCTTCCCAGGTATTAGTATAAGTTCCGGAGTTGATGCAGGAACCAGCTATAAAGCTTCCGCTAATTTTAGTATAAGTTACAGTTCCCCCACAATTATCGGTTGCGATTGGCGCTGCATTCTGAGCAGTTGCCAAACCGGAAAGATCACTACACTGCAAAGTCACATCTAAAGCACCTGCAGCAGTTGTCCACATTGGAGCAGTAGTATCTTCAATAGTAATTACTTGTGTGAAAACGGTTGATGTATTCAAACAAACATCTTTGGCTTGCCATGTATTAGTATAAGTTCCGGAGTTGATGCAGGAACCAGCTATAAAGCTTCCGCTAATTTTAGTATAAGTTAAAGTTCCCCCACAATTATCGGTAGCTATGGGAGCTAAAGTCTGAGCAGTTGCCAAACCGGAAAGATCACTGCATTGTAAAGTTACATCTAGAGAAGCTGCCGCTGTTGTCCACATTGGAGCTGTAGTATCTTCAATAGAGATGGTCTGTGTAAATATTGTTGAAGTGTTCGAACACACATCTTTCGCCTCCCATGTATTAGTATAAGTTCCGGAGTTGATACAGGAACCTGCCATAAAACTTCCGCTGATTTTAGTATAAGTTACAGTTCCCCCACAATTATCGGTTGCTACAGGAAATGATGCCTGAGCGGTTGCCAAACCAGATACATCACTGCATTGCAAAGTCACATTTAGAGAAGCTGCAGCTGTTGTCCATGTTGGAGCTGTGGTGTCGTTAACAGTAACTATTTTTTCACAAGTAGAACTACATCCATTTAAAGTAGTTGTTAATAATAATTTAAACGTTGTATTGCAAGTGGAACCAGCTAAAACAGTTACGCTTTGTGCATTTGAAGCAGATGTGATTGTAGCGCCATTTGCAGTTGCTGAAGGCAAAGACCACGCATAAGTAGTCATATTGGCTGGAGCCGTATAAACATTAGAAGAAGACAAACATACAGGGCCAGAAGTACCAGTAATGGAACAGCCAGTAGGAGCATTTACTGTTACGGTTGCTTCACTTGTGGCAATATCATTTCCAGAACATAAACCTGAATTTGAAAATATTGCTCGGAATAATGTAGTTTCTGTTAAATTACCTGTATTATAAGCTGTTAAACCTGCAGTATTAGGGATATCTGCCCAAACTGAAAATGGAGCAACAGATGATTGCCACTTACTTACAGTAGAATTAGCATTGAGACCTGTTATTGTTAATGCACTACTAGCTCCTGAACAAATAGTCGTGCTTGGTCCAACTGTTCCTTTTAGTGGAATTCCAAAAGTAAGTGGGGTATTAATACATTGATTTGAACTAGGAGAGTTTCCGCTAACAGATGCTAATTTTGTAATATTGATTATACCAGGGTTATTTGGATCACAAATATTAATTCCCAAACTTCCAAAAGGAATATTAAACTCTAAAAACGTAGCACCAGAATTACAATTTGCGTTACCAGCCTGCGCAGCAAGACCCGGGGGGATAACGTTAGTCTGAGTTTTAACACTTCCATTACCTGTATATAAAGTAAAACCATTTCCGTTGGAATTAATCTCTAAGATATATTCAGCACCAGCTACACTAATGTTTCCTCCAAAGGAGTCTGATGTTAATCCGGTTAAAGGATTATTATTGGTATCTAAGTACAATCTAAAAAGTGCAGAACCACCATTACCAATGTCCATACCTAATCTTAATACTTGATTTTGAGTGTCAACTTTAGCGCGAATCGTTCCAATTTGACATGTTGATGAAGGGCTAGCTAATAACACGTTGTTATAAACAGTGCCAGTTGCATATTCATCACCAACTGTACCGGGACCTGGGCAGTAATCTCCATCAAATGTATTTTGAGAATAGCCATTTGTAATAAATATTAAAAGGAACGCTGTAAAGAAACCTTTAATATTAATATTTTTAAAAAAATAAGTAATGATTTCCATAATCTCTAATTTTATTAAGTTAGGATTAAAATGTTTTTGGACTTCTTGTCTTAAAATGAATTTTTGGGGTTATTCTCTTTTAAAGACATTTTAGATCTATCGGTTTGAAATAATGTGGTATTGTGATTATCTCAATTTTTTAACATAAAATCTATGAATCAAAATTATATAGATTGATTTAATTATGTTTTTTTTATCTGTAACTAACCTGAAAAATCGTTCAAATGCGTTTTTTTGTTAAATAATTTCTCTAAAATGTTTTTTTTAATAGAATTATAACAAGTCTAAAATGCTATTTTCGATGTTTCAGAAATGTTTTTAAAATTTGCCTTAATGATTTTAATTAATTGATAATCAATATTTTAAGTGTTTGTTTTAAAAATGAAATAATATCGATGAAGTGAATGTTTTGTCAGATGAAAAGCATTTTTTTGAAAATTTATTTTTAGTTTAATTCTTTCTTTTCTGTTAAAATTTTAGTAAATATGTTAACAGAATAAAAAAACAATAGGCTATTGAAATTTCTTTTGTAAATTAGGATTGTACTTCTGCTGGTATTTATCATTTAAAATATCTTTCTATGAAAAATTTAATTTTAATACGACATGCAAAATCAAGTTGGGAAGCCCCTTTAAAGGATTTTGACAGACCTTTAATGAAAAGAGGAATTTTAGATGCACATAATGTTTCAGTGGCTATTGGAGAATTTCTTCCCAAAACCTATACGATCTGGAGCAGTACTGCTGCAAGGGCGACCGAAACAGCTATTATTTTCGCACAAAATTTATCGTATCCCTTAGAAAGTATTTTATTCAAAGATGAGTTGTATACATTTGATGAAAGACATCTTGAAAAAGTTATTAAATCATGTGATAATAGTTTAGAAAGCGTTATTCTTTTCGGACATAACGAGGCTATTACAAATTTTGTTAATAAATTTGGGGATGTTTTTATTGATAATGTCCCAACTTCCGGCTTCGTATCACTTCAATTTGATTCAGACAGCTGGGATGCGATTGATAAAGGCAAAACCCATAAAACAATATTCCCCAAAGATTTAAAATAAATAACGTGCACGAACAGAAATATATCGACAGAGAAAAAAGCTGGTTAGCGTTTAATGCAAGAGTACTCCAGGAAGCCGGAGATAATACGGTTCCGCTTTTAGACAGACTGCGTTTTGTTGGAATTTTTTCAAACAACTTAGATGAGTTTTTCAGAGTTCGATATGCTGCAATCCGGCGACTGAGTCTTTCAGGTATTTCGGCCGAAAAATACTTAGGCGGTATGTCCGCACATCAGTTAATTAAGGATATTACAGAAATTGTGATTCAGCAGCAGTCTGAAAGTTTACGTATTCTGGGTAATATCGAAACTGAACTTGAAGCCGAAAATATTTTTATTATAAACGAAGATCAGATTACGCCAAAACAGGAATGCTTCTTAAAGGATTTTTACATGCAAAAGTTAAGTCCGGAATTGGTGACCATCATCCTAAATGATCTGGCAGTTTTTCCTGTTCTTAAAGATACTTTAGGCTATTTGGCTGTTCGTTTAGAACTGGCAAATGATGAGGTAAGATATGCTTTAATTGAAATTCCAAAAAATATCAACAGGTTTGTTGTCCTTCCTTCAGAAGACGATAAACAATATGTAATCCTAATTGATGATGTTATTCGTTATAAACTAAAAAACATCTTCAATATATTTGATTTTAAAAGTGTTTCGGCACACATGATCAAAATTACACGTGATGCCCAGCTAGATATTGACAGCGATTTGAGTAAAAGTATGCTCGAAAAAATCGCCACTTCTGTAAAAGACCGCCGAATAGGTGAACCGGTTCGTTTTATCTACGACAGCCAGATTGAAGATGATACTTTGCATTTCTTTTTAGACAAAATGAAAATTGTAGAAACAGACAGTATAATACCGGGCGGAAGATATCATAACCGTCGTGATTATATGAGTTTCCCAAATTTAGGACGCTACGATTTGCTGTATAAACCAAACGAGCCTTTACCTGTCTTAGGTCTAAGTCTTGACGGAAGCATTTTAGAAAAAATCAATAAAAAAGACTATCTGGTTCATGCACCATATCAGTCTTTCTCTTATCTGACAAAATTTTTGCGTGAAGCAGCCTTAGACCCAAAAGTAACCAGTATCAAAATTACGTTATACCGTCTTGCAAAGAACTCTCAGATTATCAGTTCGCTGATAAATGCCGCCAAAAATGGTAAAAGAGTGGTGGTTCAGATTGAACTTCAGGCTCGTTTTGATGAGGCTTCGAATATTTCGTATGCAGAACAAATGCAGACTGAAGGAATTGAACTTATTTTTGGAATTAAAGGGCTAAAAGTTCACAGTAAAATATGTGTAATAGAAAGAGTTGAAGAGGGTAAAACCCGTCGCTACGGATTTATTTCTACCGGAAATTTTAATGAATCAACAGCTAAAATTTATACAGATGTAACGCTTTTGACCTGTCATCAGGGTATTTTGAAAGATGTTTCCAAAATTTTCGAATTCTTTGATATTAATTATAGAGTACATCGCTACAAGCATTTAATTGTATCTCCGCATTATACGAGAACCAAATTTATCAAACTGATTGATCGGGAAATTTTGCATGCATTGGCGGGAAGAAAGACGTATATAAAATTGAAAATGAATAGTTTGTCTGATTTTAAAATGATAGACAAGTTATACGAAGCCAGTAATGCAGGAGTAAAAATACAGCTTCAGGTAAGAGGTATCTGTTCATTAATTCCGGGAATTCCGGGCATGAGCGAAAACATTGAGGCAATTAGTATCGTTGATAATTATCTGGAGCATTCAAGGGTTTATATTTTTGGGAATGCAGGGCTGACAGAGGTATATATTTCTTCTGCCGATTTTATGACCAGAAACCTTGACGGAAGGGTAGAAGTGACTTGTCCTATTTATGATCATGCCATTAAAAAGGAATTAATAGATAATTTTAATATTGCCTGGAAGGGGAATGTAAAAGTGAGGTATCATTCTTATAAACTGGACAATAAATACAAACCACGAAATCATCATGCACCTTTCAGGGCACAATTTGAGACCTATAAATACTATCAGAATAAAATAGAAATAACCGAAGAAGTTGTTCAGAAAACAGATTAATTAATTACATAAATTTTAAAATTTCAAATCATAAAGTGAGCATGATTAAAATAAAAAAATATGCAGCAATAGATATAGGGTCGAATGCCATGAGACTGCTGATATCGAATGTTGTAGAACAAGAGGGTAAAGAACCACAGTTTAATAAAAGTTCACTTGTCCGTGTACCGATACGTTTGGGACAGGATGCCTTTACAGTTGGTGAAATTTCAGAAGAAAACACCGACAGAATGGTTGATGCCATGAAAGCATTCAATCTTTTAATGAAAGTACATAAAGTAGAAAAATATAAGGCTTTTGCAACTTCGGCAATGCGTGAGGCATACAATGCAAAAGAGGTTGTAGAACTCATTAAGAAAAAAGCAGATATTAAAATTGAAATTATTGACGGAAAAAAAGAAGCAGCCATTATTGCATCAACAGATTTACATCATTTGCTCAAAACTGATCTGACCTATCTTTTTGTGGATGTTGGGGGCGGAAGCACCGAATTTACCTTGTTTTCTAACGGAAAAATGGTGAATTCAAGATCTTTCAAAGCGGGGACAGTTCGTTTATTGAACAATATGGTGCATGATGTGGTTTGGGATGAAATTGAAAAATGGATTAAAACCAATACCAAAGATTACGAGGAAGTAACGCTTATTGGTTCTGGTGGAAATATCAATAAATTGTTTAAAATGTCCGGAAAACAGCAGGAAAAACCGCTTTCATATATCTATGTTAATTCACAATATGCTTTTTTAAATTCCCTTACTTACGAGCAAAGAATTACTGAATTAGGTTTAAACTCCGACCGTGCCGACGTAATTATCCATGCCACACGTATTTATCTGAATGCCATGAAATGGAGCGGAGCGCGCCAGATTTATGTGCCAAAAATAGGACTTTCTGATGGAATCGTAAAAGCAATGTATTACGGTAAAATATAAGCAGATAATTTTTTGCCACGAATTTCAATTTCTTCACAAAACTTTATGCATTGCATAAAATATAATTTGTGAAAATCAGAGAAATTCGTGGCAACTTTTTTTATAGTCATACAGAATAAAAAAGTAAAAAAAATGAATAAAACAAGACTTGAAGCTTTCAGTGATGGCGTTTTAGCAATTATTATCACTATTATGGTACTGGAAATTAAAGTGCCTCACGGGCATGAATTTGCTGATTTAAAACCGCTTGTTCCTAAGTTTTTAAGTTATGTCCTAAGTTTTATTTATGTTGGAATTTACTGGAATAACCATCATTATCTGCTTCACGGTTTGTCCAGAGTAAACGGAAAGGTACTTTGGGCAAACATGCATCTGTTGTTTTGGCTTTCACTTATTCCGGTTGCTACAGGATGGATGGGGGAACATAATTTTGCAAAGTCATCAATGGCTCTTTATGGTGTTATATTGCTTTTGTCTGCAATTGCTTACTTCATTCTGGAACGAATCATAATTATTGCTGAAGGAAAAAATTCGGTATTAGCAAAAGTTATTGGTTATGAAATTAAAGGAATAATTTCTGCTGTTTTATATATTCTTGGAATAATTTTTTCTTTTTACAGCGAATGGATTTCAGGAACAGCTTATTTTATTGTGGCAATGCTATGGCTTATTCCGGACAAGAGAATTGAAAAGGTTTTTGCTTCCAAAAATTAACTCAGGGATTTAAATGAAAGCTGTTTTTCAATCGGTTCAGGATTTTTCTTCAGAAGAATTGATGCTTTTAGATGATTTGATTACGTTTCGAAAGCTCAAAAAAGGCGATTTTTTACTGAAGGAAAATCAGGTCTGCAACGAAATTGTTTTTATCGAAAAAGGAATTCTGCGTTCTTTTTTTGTCAATCATAAAGGCGAAGAAATCACCAATTGTTTTGCTTTTGAAAATGAATTCATGGCATCGTTTGCCAGTTTTATAACGAAAGAAACAGCTGAAGAAAACATTCAGGCGTTGGCTGATACAGAATTACAGGTTCTTGATCGTAAAGCTTTGGAAAGACTTTATAAATTCAGTTTTAACTGGCAGGAAGCAGGAAGAAAAATGACTGAATTAGAATTTGTAAACCTCCAGAAAAGAATGGTTTCTTTTCAGAAATTGTCTGCTACACAACGTTACGAAGAACTATATCAGAACCATCAAAAATACCTGCAATTGATTCCGCTTCAATATTTAGCTTCTTATTTAGGGATTACCCCAAGGCATTTAAGCCGGATTCGGAAAGCTGTTGTGTGATTTAAATTTTGTTTCTCGCAGATTTTCTTTTAAGGGATAGATTCTAATTTTATTAAATAATCAGTTTTATTTTTCACTTCGATTGATTTTATATATTAATACGTCATCCTGAGAGGAGTATAATCTGCGAGAGAATTAAAAATATTCAGAATGCCCGCTTGTAATTTTTTTTAGGACATTTGTCCAGTAAAATAAAAAGCTTCAATTGTATTTTTGACAAAAAGACCTTTATGAAAAAAATACTGATTATTAACGGACATCCAAATCCGGACAGCTTTAATTTTGCCATAGCCAATGAATATCAAAAAGGAGCACTTGCTTCGGGAGCGAGTGTAGAAATAATTACAATCGCAACTTTAACTTTCAATCCAAATCTGGCGTATGGTTATCAAAAACGAATCGAATTAGAACCGGATTTATTAGAATCCTGGGAAAAAATAAAAAGAGCAGACCATCTGGTTTGGATTCATCCGGTTTGGTGGGGCGGACTTCCTGCTGTTACAAAAGGCTTTATTGATCGTTTATTTTTACCTGGAATGGCGTTTCAGTATCGCGAAAACTCAGTTTGGTGGGATAAACTGCTAAAAGGAAAAACAGCCCATATCATTACAACTTTAGATCAGCCGGGTTGGTTTTACAGATTGTTTTTTGGAAGACCAAGCGTGAATCAGCTGAAGAAATCTACTTTAGAATTCTGCGGTGTAAAACCTGTAAAAATCAGTTATATCGGAATTATAAAAGGTTCTGGTGAAAACCAAAGAAAAAAATGGCTTGAAAAAGTATATGCTTTTGGGGTGAAAAATAAATAATTTAGCCTGTTGAGAATTTAAGCAACCCAAATAATTTCAGAGTTAACAGGTTAATTTAATCCTTAAAATCCAATCCAAATGTGGTGCGTAAAAGCTCGATGTTTGGATTGATTTCTAAAAAGCGGTTGTATCGGTCCTGATTATTGTAGCTTCTTTTCATTTCTATTTTTTCATTTACAACAACTTCGATAGTAATATCATGATTGTGTAAATGACCTTTTAAATGTCCTAACAAACCATTCATCTGGCTCTCAAATTCCAGTTTAGAGCCTTCGTTGGGCAGTTCGTATATAATGTTTGTTCCGTTAAGGACAGGATCGTTGATTAACAGGATAGATTCCATAATCTTAAGTCCCTTTTGTCCTAAACGCTCTGCATATTTGTTCCAGTGAAGGCGCATATCAGTCTCGTTAAATTCTTCTGTAGGTAATACAGATGAAGGCTTAACGTAAGATTTACTACTTTGCTCCAGTTCTTTTTTCTTGCGGATACTGGCAAGAGAAAAAGCCGAAACTTTTGGTGTATTGCTTGTTTCTTTTTCGGGAGCATCAGGAGTCTGAACTTTAGGAGTTGCAGAAATTGGAGCAACATCAGAATTGCCATTGTCATTTTGATTGACGTTGATTTTTTCTTCAGCTTTTGGAGTTTGATTTTCAGCTACAGCAGGGCTTTCAACTTTAGTTTTGGGACTTTGAACTTCAACAATAGAATATCCTCCGTTTTTAAAGTAAACAGGCGGAATTATAAATTGCTCAGCTTTTTTTTTTCTCCATCAAAGTTGATAGAGGCTAGCTGCATCAGGCATAATTCAACCAAAAGACGCTGATTTTGGCTCAATTTGTATTTTAAATCGCAGTCGTTTGCGATGTCAATTCCTTTTAGTAAAAATTCCTGAGAACATTTTTGAGACTGAACTGCATACATTTGCTGCGCTTGTTCTCCAACTTCTAATAAAGCAATAGTTGAAGGTGTTTTGCTTACCAGTAAATCTCTAAAGTGAGAAGCTAATCCGGCAATAAAATGATGTCCGTCAAAACCTTTGGAAAGAATATCATTGTATGCCAATAAAAGCTTTGGAATTTCATTTTCTAAAAGCAAATCAGTAATAGCAATGTAAGTTTCGTAATCTAAAACGTTTAGGTTTTCAGTTACAGCCTGACGTGTTAAGTTGGTTCCGCAGTAAGAAACCACACGGTCAAAAATGGATAAAGCATCACGCATTGCACCATCAGCTTTTTGAGCAATAATGTGCAACGCATCGTCTTCAAAACTGATTCCCTGACTTTCTGCAACGTCAGCCAAATGTTCTTTAGCATCTTTTACCGTAATTCTTTTGAAATCAAATATCTGACAGCGTGATAAAATCGTCGGAATGATTTTATGTTTTTCTGTTGTTGCTAAAATAAAAATAGCATGTTTTGGCGGTTCTTCTAAGGTTTTCAGGAAGGCATTAAAAGCCGCTGAAGACAACATATGAACCTCGTCAATAATGTAAACTTTGTATTGTCCGGTCTGGGGTGGGATTCGAACCTGATCGATAAGGCTTCGAATATCATCAACCGAGTTGTTTGAAGCAGCATCTAACTCAAAAACGTTAAAAGCAAAATCTTCATTTGGATCATCATATCCGGGCTGGTTTATTTTACGAGCCAAAATACGTGCGCAGGTTGTTTTACCAACTCCACGCGGTCCTGTAAATAAAAGAGCCGAAGCAAGGTGATTGCTTTCAATGGCATTTAGCAAAGTGTTTGTAATGGCTTTTTGCCCCACAACATCCTTAAAGGTCTGCGGGCGGTATTTACGTGCCGATACTACAAATTGCTCCATGTTCTTTTTTATTCGATAGCAAATATAGGGTATAATTTAATGATTAAAAAATTTAAAAATTGAAAGATTTTAAGTGTTTTCAAGATTAGAAAGTAACATCTTTTTTTAGAGAAAGTTGTGTTTACAATTTGTACTTTTTACTTTTAATTATTTAGGGTGAAAATATTATGATTGATAATTTTGTAATAAAAAATGCACTATTTTTAATCCCAAACAAAATTCAGTTTTAAAAAAAAAATTAAATATAATATCATTTATGAATGCAAAACAAATAGTTAAATTAAGCAACATCATCGGAATAACTTCAATAATTTTATTGGTTTATTGGGTTTTTACCTTTATAATGATTGAGGTTTTTGGTTTAAAAGTTTTTAGGGAAAATATGACCGAAACCTTTTATTTCAGTGTTTTCGGTATTCTTGCCCTTATGTTTGGTTCACTAATTATTAATATTATGTTTAATTTAACCAGAATTGCTGAAAAACATAATCTGGATCTCATAAATCACAAATCAAATAAATGGAAGTTTATGACTTTGTTTTTTATCTTTCCATTATTAGCATTAATTCTTTTTGGAGGAGATTATCTGACTTCTAGCAAAAAAGAAAGTATGCTGATTGAATCTGCTAAATCGATAGTGGATAATAATAAAGTAAATAATGATAAATTAGTAAATTATACTTTTTCAGAAAAATATATTAAGGAAACTGCAAACACTTTGAGAATTTTATCAGAAACGGATAAAAATTTTCCAAGCGTAACGTTAATTGTTAAGGATTCACTTAAAGGTTCTCCAGTTTATTTAGGTTTTAATCCGTATTATGGAGGTGATTTAAATGACACTATTTATCCTAAGAAAATAGAATATATCCATAAAACGACTAAAGAAGAAAGGGAATACTTAAATTCAATATTTGATAAAAATAGTAGCGAGTTACGGTATAGTGCCAATGATGGAACTTACGAATTGTTTTATCCATACAAAAAAAATGGAAAAACCATAATCATATATTTTTCTGAACAACAGCGTTACGGTAAATTAGGAAGCTAATTGAATTTTGATGTTCTTTTCTTTCTTTAAACAGATTCTAAAATTAGTTATAATAAAATATGCAACAATATTATCTTCAAAACAATATCCTTAATCTAAAAGTAAAGAAATCGCCAATCCTAGTTCGGGCAGTAATGTTTGGGTTAGCTTTTTGTTTTTTTGTTTTTCCTGTATTAGGAGTAATTTTTGGAATTGCCGGTGGGAGTGGATTACACTTTGGTTATTTTATAGCAATAGGAATATTTTCTCTTATAGGATTTTATACATTACGAATTTCTTTATGGAATACGTATGGCGAAGAAACTTTTCAGATAGCAGAAAATAAAATCATTTACGAAGCCAATTATGGCTGGTTTAAAGATGGAAAAAAAGAAACTTTAATGTCAAATCCAAACTATTTTTCTGTACAGGCCGGATATGAAGAGGATAACGAATCCGTTTTAGTTATTGCTTCTGATGAATCGAAAATAGAGTCCGTGGTAAAAATGCCAACAGTAGAACTGCAAGAATTAATCATGATTTTGCAAAAAAATAAATTCTAAAAATTGATGAAAAAACATTTACTAATATTGGCTGTATGTTGTTTCTTTAAAATACAGGCCCAAACCGCTCAGGATTCATTAGATATTAAACGTGTTGCTTTAGCTTATATTGAGGCACAGCATACTCCGAATCCGAAACTGATGGAAGGGGCTTTGCATCCCAGGATGGTTAAAAGATCGGTTTTTAGAAGCAAGTCAGCGAAGAAAGATTATGTTTCAGAGTTTTTTACTGAAAATATGGTTATACTCGCAGAAACTTATAATGTAAAGGGAGATAAGTTTCCAAAAAATCCAAGAAAAGAAATCAAATTACTGGATGTTTCTGCAAAGACGGCTTCAGTTAAATTGCTGGCAGATGCCTGGATTGATTATATGCATATTGTAAAGACAAATGGCGAATGGAAAATTATAAATGTACTTTGGCAATATAATGATGTATCGCAGCATGAATAAAGAAAATGATTGAAGTCAAAAATAATATAGAATAGTATTTACTCGTGTGAATACTTTATTTTATGCTAATATTTATGTTTAATCTTCCCGCTGCCACGATTACTTCAAAGATATGGTAAGTAATTGTAAATTAATTTATTAAGGAGCTTCTTTTTTATCTTTAAAATTATTTTTTCTAAGATTCATTCCATACGTGTAATTTGTAGAGAGAATTACATCATTACAGTCAAAATGCTTTATAACTCCATTTTCTTGCAAAGCTACCACCCAACATGTATTCTGATGCATTCCGTAATCGATAAGAAAAATGGCCTGACCAGTTCCAAGCGGTGTTTCTACTAATATTGAAGGTTTTAATTGATGTATCATAATATTAATTTTTTTATAAAAGTACAGATGCTTAGAAATAAAGGGGTTATATTATTATAGAAATGCTTTACAGAATTAAGGGACTATGTTTTACTAATTTTGATTTTCTGAATTTGGAAAATGAGGGATCTACTGGAAACGATATAAATTATCAGTCATAATCATATAAAATTTTGATAGTTAGTCTGTTTACTTTTAAAACAGTTAATTATTAAAAAATAGTGTTATGAAAATTAAATCAATTGTATTAGGAATGACTCTTGCTCTTTCGTTACTGGCGTGCAGCCCTAAAGATGCAGATATTCAAAAAGAAATTAATGAAAAATTAGGAACATCTGACGTACAGGTTACTGTTCACGAAGGTGTTGCTACCATTGTCGGAACCTGTGATGATGAGACTTTCAAAAAAAATATTGAGCGTTCGGTTAAAGCAGTTAAAGGTGTGAAAACGGTAGTGAATAATTGCCAGATTCCGGATCCAAATGTAGAACCGGCAGCTGCGGCTGTCATCATTAATTCAGATGCTGATTTGGATAAGTCAGTGGGTAAAGTCATAAAAGCTTATGATGGAGTAAGTGCTACCGTTGTTGGCGGTGTTGTGACACTTTCGGGCGAAATTAAAAGGAGTCAATTACAGCCTTTGATACAAAGTATTCAGGAATTGAAACCTCAAAAAGTAGATAACAAATTAACCATAAAATAAGTTGTTATGAGTTTACAGGATAAATACAGTGATGTAACAAATTTAGCTTCAGAATTAGGAATTACAAATTTACAGGTAAGAGAACAAAACAATGTGCTTTATATTGACGGCACAGCAAAAAATGCTGCAGATAAAGACAAAATCTGGAATGCTTACCAAAAAATTGATCCCGATTACAGATCGGCTGATTTGGTTATGAATATTGAAGTGGCTCTGGGAGTTTCAAGAGAATATACAGTTGAAATCGGCGATTCTCTCTCGAAGATAGCAAAAGTATATGGCGTTTCCTGGCAGGATATTTTTGAAGCTAATAAAGATATTATTTCAAATCCGGACTTGATACAGCCAGGCTGGAAACTGAAAATACCAACAATATAAAATTGGAAATATAAAATTCCAAATTCCAATGTTACAGCTCTGCTATTGGAATTTGGAATTTTATTTTGTTTAAATTTCGCAATTGGAATTTAAAAATTTTATCTCCCCCTAATGCTTAAATCGAATAAAAATTTAGCGGTTTCCTGGTCTGAATCTGCAGAAAACCCCGCTACATAGACCCCTTTTTTACCTGTGGTTGATTTAATTCCGTATACAACTGCCTCATCGCCTGGGTCTGATTCCCCCTCGTATCTATACACATGGACAATTTCAAATTTCTCAGGATTTTTTTTAATCACGTCTGCATTTCGATTGAAATCGCACGTAAACCCTTTCTCATGCAATTGATCTAAAGCTTTTGAAACAGTTGCGTAATGATACATTCTTTTCATAATAAACTGTATTTAATAATTATAGACTTTTAAAGATAACTATTTTAAAATTAAAAAGTTACGAAACTTAGTTAAAATCGGAATTTTAAAATTTAGCTTCTTCGGTGATAAAGTATTACTTTTGCACCGCAGACCGCCTTATCGTCGTTCCGTTTAACGGGAGGGAGGAAAGTCCGGACACCACAGAGAAGCATAGCGGGTAACACCCGTCGGCGTTAGAAATGACGCAAGGACAAGTGCAACAGAAAGTATGTACAGGTAATGCTGTAGTGAAACCAGGTAAACTCTATGCGGTGAAATACCAAGTATATCAGCATTTAAGGGCTTCTCGTCCGTTGTTGAAGGGTAGGTAGCTTGAGTTCAGGAGTAATTCTGAATCTAGATAAATGATAAGGTATTGTCCCGTTGCAGAACGGGACAAGAACAGAATCCGGCTTACAGGTCTGCATTTTTTATATATTTGTGAAACTCTTCTAACCTTATCTTCATGAATATAACTCCTCAAAAACCGGTTTCAAAAGTTCCAAAAAGCACTTTTCAGGCCATAATTACCAATCTTACTTTTTGGGTCTTAATAGCTATAATTGCAGGGATTCTGCTGGGTCATTTTTCGCCGGATAATGGTGTGAAAATGAAGATCGTCGGTGAGACATTTGTCGACATCATCAAACTGTTTATTGGTCCGATTATATTTTTGACAATTGTTTTGGGAATCTCAGGAATGGGAAACCTGAAGAAGGTAGGCCGGATTGGAGTGAAGGCGCTGGCTTATTTTGAAGTAGTTTCGACAGTGGCACTGGCAATCGGAGTGGGAGTTGCGTATTTTTTTGAGCCCGGAAAAATTGATAAATCAGGATTGACTTTGGGCGATGCCAGTCAATACACAAAAGGAAATCCAGAGGATTTTTCGTGGCTACAGTTTTTCTTTTCGAATTTTACACTGCAGGTTTTACTGGCTGCGATTGTCTGCGGAATTGCATTAAATTTTTATCAGAAGAGAGAACAGACTATTTTGATTTTAGAGCGTATTTCAAACGTCGTTTTTATTGGTTTAAAATATGTAATGTACCTTGCTCCAATTGGCGCTTTTGGCGGAATGGCTTACACAATAGGAAAATTTGGACTGGAGACTTTGATTCCCCTTGGTAAATTGATGCTGTGTGTATATCTGACCATGGCGCTTTTTGTCTTTTTTATTTTGGGAAGTATTCTGAAATATTATAAAATCAGTATTCTTTCAATTTTAAAATACATCAAAGAAGAACTTTTACTGGTTCTGGGAACTTCATCTTCTGAAGCTGCTTTGCCAAGTATAATGGTAAAACTGGAAAGAATGGGCTGCAGCAAATCGGTTGTGGGATTGGTGATTCCGACAGGTTATTCTTTTAATCTCGACGGAACTTCGATTTATTTGTCAATGTCGGTTATTTTTCTTGCTCAGCTGTACGATGTTCATTTGAGTTTTTTCGAAATCCTGACTGTTATCGGAATTCTGATGATTACTTCAAAAGGCGCAGCAGGTGTGACCGGAAGCGGATTTATTGTTTTGGCATCCACTTTAACGGCCCTGCATAAAATTCCGGTTGAAGGGCTGGCCTTTTTACTGGGTGTTGATAAATTTATGAGCGAAGCCAGAGCAATAACCAATCTGATTGGGAACACGGTTGCAACCATTATAATTTCGAAAACCGAAAGGGATTTTTCAGAATTGAATCTGAATCCTGTTCAGGAAGAATAACATCTTTGCATAAATGCACAAAGCGCTAAGTTTCTACGTTTGTATCTGCTTTAGGCGCTTTGTGATTTAAATTGTGGTATTTAGAGTGTGGTATTTAAAAAAAAACTAGGATTCGTCCTTGGTTGTACGTACTAAACTAATTCCCGACATAAAGAAAACAATTCCAAGGACGCCGTAAATAATTAGTGATTTTATATCGCGGGTTTCTCCGGATGTACCGGCGAAAATTACTGCAGTGTAAATAAGTCCTACTATTCCGAGAATTGTAAGCAATCCTCCGAAAAATCTTTTTAGGTTCATGGTGTTTGGATTTAAAGTTCCAGACAAATTTATCTTCTGAACTTTAAAATCCTCTTATATAATTGTTTCGAAAGATTATATGATTTGCAGTAGCTGGTATATTGAGAGGGGATTAGCTTTATAATTATTTTTAAAAAACAAATTCCCGTAAAGGTATAAGCTTCACAGGAATTTTGTATGATTCAAAACGAAAACTATCCTTCGTCTTCTTCAGTAACTTTTAGGGGATCACCCGGAAGTTCTTCATCATCGTCAGTTGAGTTCAGTTCGAAGAAACTAAAAAACGAGCCACCGTAACTTTTCTGAAAAGAGAAATTACTCAGATGATCCATTTTGGTGTACTTAGAGTGTTCAATGATCATCATTCCGTCTTCATGAAGTAATTCTCTTTCGAAAACGGTCAAAACAATTTTTTCAAATGCCGCCTGATCTAATCCGTAAGGAGGATCGGCAAACACGATGTCATAAGAAGTTTTGCAGTTTTCCAGAAATTTATAGACATCACTTTTGGTTGCTGCTATATCAAAATCGTATTCTGCTGAAATCTGTTTAATGAATTTTACACAGCCAAAATCACCGTCAACAGCTGTAATTGGCGCACTTCCGCGTGAAGCGAATTCATAACTGATATTTCCTGTTCCAGAAAACAAGTCTAAAACTTTTAAGCCGTCAAAACTAAAATGATTGTTCAAAACATTAAACAATGCTTCTTTGCTCATGTCGGTCGTAGGTCTTACAGGAAGGTTTTTGGGCGGAAAAATGCGTCGTCCTTTGTATTTTCCAGAAATGATTCTCATGATTGAAATAAGATATAATGTTTTTGATTTTCTGCAGCCGGGAAACTGTTTTTTTGCTGCAAAGCACTTATGTCTACAAAGGATACATTACGAATATATTTGTATGCAATGGCATAATAGGGATCGTTTTTGCTGATTGTGCCTAATAATTCAAGCGGAAAAACTTCTGGGTTTAAACTCAGCTGTTCGGCTGTAAAAAGCAAATAATAAATAAATTCTTCGGGAGTCTGATATTCAAAAGAATTGAATAACAAAAGTTTTTGGTTTTGAACTATAATAAGTTCGAAATGAACCGGATTAAAGTTGACGATCATTTTTTTATCGTCATTATTTTTTGATGCTTCAAGTATTTTTTCGATCAAAATACTGTTCACATGTTTGTAATCAAAAGAGCCAACATTGTCAATCAGGAAATTATTGATGTTTATATACGGAATATAAACAGCATTCATTTCGTAATTTGAGATTTTATCGTAGGTAAAAAAATCGGTTTCAAAAACTTTTGTGTTGTATTGCAGATAACTTCCAAGGTAATCCTCATCAAAGAGGGCAGTAGGAACAAAAGTCGAAAGATTGTTATTATGGATTACCATAATTTCGTCATAAGAATCTTTGAGTTCCGGATGTTTTTTAAATGCTTCTCCGTAAGCGTCCTCTACTTTAATTGTTTTTTTTGAAGTATCAAAAATGACTTCGTTAAATGAAGTAATGGTGTTATTAAGGGTGTCGAAACAGCAAAAAGAAAATCCGGTCAGCGAAACCTGAATCGAAAGTTTTTTATAGTTTTTGGATGTAATATTAGTGTTTTGCAATGCCATAATTTGATATACAATTCATTACCTGTTGTAGTGTCAAGAAAGAATTTAATTCGAACACAAACTTACAAATAAAATAAATAACAATATCAATGTCAAAAATCAATATCAAAAAACATGATTGAGGGCGGAACAATTTCTAAATCAATATAATGCAATGTGATAAAGAAATAAATCCTCTAAATAGGTGTTTTCAATTATAAGTTCGAATATTAATTATTTTGAATTGGAGGTTAGTATTGAGGTTGAATTGATTTTCTAAAATCGTTATTCCCGTTAGAATTGAAATTGCCATTGATCTTGTTTTTTGAAATTGCCATTGAAATTGATTTTTGCCATTGTAATTGAAATTGCCATTTAAAAAACCGAACTTTGTTCCTCAATTTTACCCTATGAATTCAGCCTTATTTTATGGACTTCTGCAAAAAAGATTTCCCTTTGCACCAACTTACAAACAGGATATTTTTTTTCAGAAAATCGCAATTTTTTTAACCGAACCCCAAAACGATACCATCTTTGTACTAAAAGGATACGCCGGAACGGGTAAAACAACTGTGATTTCGACCATTGTAAATAATCTTGGAGACATCAATAAAAAGTTTGTTTTACTGGCGCCAACCGGTCGTGCGGCCAAAGTAATAGCTAATTATTCGAATACACCTGCTTTTACCATTCACAAGAAAATATATTTCCCTAAAAAAGCATCGGGTGGAGGGGTAGCTTTCACCAAACAAGTTAATAAACATAAAAACACGATTTTTATAGTTGATGAGGCTTCGATGATTTCAGACAGTACGCTTGACAGTGGTTCGCTTCTGGATGATCTAATTAATTATGTGTATTCGGGAACCAATTGTAAAATGATTCTTTTGGGAGATACTGCTCAGCTGCCTCCGGTAAATTTAGACATTAGCCCGGCGCTGGATATTCAGACTTTGGGAATTCATTATGATAAAGAAATTGAACATATCGAACTGGATGAGGTTATGCGTCAGGAAGAAAGTTCAGGAATTTTGTTTAATGCTACAGAATTGCGTGAACTATTGAAAGAATCGTTTATTACTGAATTTAGGTTTAATGTAAAAAAGTTTAAAGACATTGTTCGTCTGACAGACGGTTACGATATTCAGGATGCAATTAATACCGCATACAGCAATTACAGTATTGAGGATACTGCTTTTATTGTACGCTCGAATAAAAGGGCAAACCAATATAATGAACAGATCCGAACCCGAATATTGTTTAAAGAAAGCGAACTTTCAGTCGGAGATTTTTTGATGGTAGTAAAGAACAATTACTTCTGGCTAAAAGAATCCGATGAAGCCGGATTTATTGCGAATGGCGATATTATTGAAGTTTTGGAACTCTTCGGAATCAAAGAACTATACGGATTTACTTTTGCAAAAGTCAAAATCAGAATGGTCGATTATCCGGATCAAAAGCCTTTTGAAACGGTTTTGATTTTGGATACTATAAAAAGTGAATCTCCTTCTTTAACGTATGAAGAGTCGAATCGTTTGTACGAAGAAGTGATGAAGGACTATGAAGACGAACCAACAAAGTACAAAAGATTCCAAAAAGTAAAAGAGAACGAATATTTTAATGGACTGCAGGTTAAATTTTCTTACGCAATAACCTGTCACAAATCTCAGGGAGGGCAATGGAATACCGTTTTTATAGAACAGCCATATTTGCCAAACGGAATAGACCGTGACTACATCAGATGGCTTTATACCGCAATGACACGTGCCAAAAATAAGTTATATTTGATAGGATTTAAAGACGAGAGTTTTGAGGAATAAAAACACTAATTTCACGAATTATCACGAATGGATTTCGAAAAATAATTTGTGAAAATTTTGTACAATTAGTGTTTAATAATTTTTACCATGACAACACTAAACGATTTACATTCGATTTCGTCAACGTTTTCGAATACAGATAAAATGCCGGTTCTGTTTTTGGGACATGGAAGCCCGATGAATGCTATTGAAGAAAATCAGTTTGTGACTGGTTTTCGTAATCTGGCCAAAACTTTGCCGCAGCCCAATGCTATTTTGTGTATTTCTGCGCATTGGTTTACAAAAGGTACAAAAGTGACTTCCATGCAAATGCCAAGAACAATACATGATTTTGGAGGTTTCCCGCAGGCGCTTTTTGATGTGCAATATCCTGCAAAAGGAAGTCCTGAACTGGCTTTGGAAACCCAAAAAATATTAGATCCGGTACAGGTAGATTTAGACGAACAGTGGGGGTTGGATCACGGTGCGTGGAGCGTCATTAAACATTTATATCCAAATGCTGATGTTCCGGTAATTCAGTTGAGTATTGATTACACCAAATCGGGTCAGTATCATTTTGAACTGGCTCAGAAACTGCAGTCACTTCGTTACAAAGGTGTCCTGATTATCGGAAGCGGAAATATCGTTCACAACTTAAGACTGGTAGATTTCAGGAATTTTGATAAAGACAATTATGGTTTTGACTGGGCAATTGAAGCAAGAGAAACGGTGAATAATTATCTGTTAGACGGCAATTTTCAACCCTTGATAGACTTCGAAAAAATGAATAAAGCAGTTCAGTTAGCGGTTCCAACTCCGGAACATTATCTTCCATTGCTTTATACATTAGGTTTAAAAGATAAAACCGATGAATTGGATTTGTTTAATGATAAGTTATTAGCCGGTTCTTTGAGTATGACTTCAGTAAAAATCATATAATAAGTTTGAAACCGGTAGCAATAAAATTCAACAAAATCAATACATTGACAAGAATGTCGTAAAAATGTCGCAAATAAACCGTTATCAAATGGAAAGCTTCATAAGTAGTTTTGTCGAAACAATAAATCAAAATTAATTATGAACGAAATTGGAGAAAAAATTAGAGAATTAAGAAAGAAAAAAGGCTTGTCTCAGGAAGAGCTGGCAGACTCTTCAAAAGTAAATTTACGAACAATCCAGCGTATTGAAAACAACGAAAGCGAACCAAGAGGAAAAACCCTGAATTTGATTTGCGAAGTTCTGGATTTAAATGCCGAGGATATTTTGGATTACGGAAAACAGCCAGATAAAAATTATCTGATCCTTTTTCATCTCTCAGTAATCGCATTTTTAGTCATTCCCTTAGGAAACATTATTCTGCCTTTAATTTTATGGCTTACCAAAAAAGATAAAATTATCGGACTGAAAGAAATCGGAGCAAATCTTCTGAACTTTCAAATAATCTGGACGGTTTTTGCTTTTCTTTCGATAACTGGTTTTGTTTTATGTAAAATTTTGCATTATGGACCATATGAAATCTTGTTCTATGCGTTTATTACACTTTATGTCCTGAATGTGATTTTGCCAATACTATTTGCAATTAAAATAAATCAGGGAAAGACCGAAAGCCTGTATCCAAATCTGATAAAATTGGTGAAATAGTTTCAAAACATGTTGGGTTAAAGCCTTGCTAATTATGTTTTTTATCTAAGTTTTGAATACTTACATTTGCTTGACGATAAAAAATAAATTTAAAATGAAAATAATAGCTGTAATTCCGGCGCGATATGCATCCACACGATTCCCTGCAAAACTCATGCAGGATCTGGGAGGGAAAACTGTAATATTAAGAACTTACGAAGCTTCTGTTGCCACAAAATTGTTTGATGATGTATTTGTTGTAACCGATTCTGATTTGATATTTGATGAAATTGTTTCGAATGGAGGAAAAGCCATTATGAGCATTAAAGAGCACGAATCTGGAAGTGACCGGATTGCAGAAGCTGTTGCAAATCTTGATGTTGATATTGTTGTAAATGTTCAGGGAGATGAGCCTTTTACAGAAGCCGAACCCTTAGAGCAGGTTTTGTCTGTTTTTAAAAATGATGAAGAGAAAAAGATTGATCTGGCTTCGTTAATGCGTGAAATTACAAATGAAGATGAAATCAACAACCCTAACAATGTAAAAGTGGTGGTAGATCAGTCACAGTTTGCTTTGTATTTCTCAAGATCTGTAATTCCGTATCCAAGAGATAAAGATGCTGGCGTACGTTACTTTCAGCATATAGGAATTTATGCTTTTAGAAAACAAGCTCTGTTAGACTTTCACAGTCTGCCAATGAAATCCCTGGAAGCTTCTGAAAAACTGGAACAGCTTCGTTATTTGGAATTCGGTAAAAAAATTAAAATGGTCGAGACAACCCATGTTGGAATTGGTATTGATACTGCTGAGGATTTAGAGAAGGCGAGGGGTGTTTTGGGGAAATAATTTTTGTTGTAGAATTATACTGATGAAACTAATTTGATTTCTCGAAAGCGCTGATTTATGTATAATCTTGTCATTTCTACCGGAGGGAGAAATCACACAAGAAATTCCGCAAAGTAGAAAGCCAATCTTTGTCGAGCTTTCTAGTGCGATTTCTCCTTCGTCGAAATGACAAACTTGTGTAAAAACAAAAAAAGCTCCAAATCAATTGATTTGGAGCTTTTTTTATATTTAAAAGCGAAAAGAATTCTTAATACAGGCTTGGAAATTTACCTGGATTAACTTCATTCATCATATCATACACTTTCTCAAAAATATCTTCTGCTGAAGGTTTAGAGAAATAATCACCATCAGTTCCGTATGCGGGTCTGTGTGCTTTTGCAGCAAGGGTTTGTGGTTTGCTGTCAAGATATTTATAAGCATCCTGTTCTTCCAGAATTTGTTGTAAAATAAAGGCAGAAGCCCCACCCGGAACGTCTTCGTCAATTACTAACAAGCGGTTTGTTTTGGCGATACTTTTTACAATATCTTTATTTATATCAAACGGAAGCAATGATTGAATATCAATTACTTCGCAATCAATTCCTAGTTCCAGTAATTCTTTAGCAGCCTGTTCTACCAATCTTAATGTTGATCCGTAGGAGACAAGTGTAATATCTGAACCTTCTTTTAGTGTTTCAACTACGCCAATCGGAGTTTTAAATTCCCCAAAGTTCAAAGGTGTTTTTTCTTTTAAGCGGTAACCATTTAGACATTCGATTACTAAAGCCGGTTCGTCAGTTTCTAAAAGAGCGTTGTAAAATCCTGCTGCCTGAGTCATATCTCTCGGTACCAAAACGTGAATTCCGCGAATAGCGTTGATAATCATTCCCATTGGAGAACCGGAGTGCCAGATCCCTTCCAGACGATGTCCGCGGGTTCTGATAATTAACGGTGCTTTTTGCTTTCCTACAGTTCTGTATTGTAATGTAGCCAAATCATCACTCATGATCTGAATGGCGTACAATAAATAGTCTAAATACTGAATCTCGGCAATTGGTCGCAAGCCTCTCAAAGCCATACCAATTCCCTGACCAATTATAGTGGCTTCACGAATACCAACATCGGCAACACGAAGCTCACCGTATTTTTCCTGCATCCCTTCTAAGCCTTGGTTTACGTCTCCAATGTTTCCAACATCTTCACCAAAAATTAAAAGTTCAGGATATTTAGAAAATAAGGCATCGAAGTTATCACGCAGAATCATTCTTCCGTCTAAATCCGGTTTTGCATTATCTGAATATTCAGGAAGTACCTGTTGAACGGACAAGACGTTTTGCTCTGATTCAGAATATAAATTGCTGCTGAATTTAGGTTGTGTTATTGAAATATAATTGGTAATCCAGTCTGATAATAAAGATTTGCTATTTGGAACTTCAATAAATCGTAGAATTTTGCGGGCTATAACCAGCATTTCCTTTTTTAAAGGAGCTTTGATAGCTTTTAATTCAGCAATATATTTATTGATTTTATCTTTATGATTGATACTCGCCGCAGAAATTTGCTCTAATAATACTAACAGATTTTTTTGATCTTCAATGATTGGATTGATGAAGAGGTTCCATGCTTCTTTTTTAGCTTCCAGAACTTCGTTTTTTATTTGGGCTTCCATTTCGTCCAGTTCTTCAGGAGATGCAATATTGATGGCAATCATCCATAAACGCATCTGACGGATACAGTCGTAATTTTTCTCCCAGGTCAGTCTTTCTCCGCTTTTATAGCGTTCATGCGATCCTGAGGTAGAATGTCCCTGAGGCTGTGTCAGTTCGTTTACGTGAATTAAAACCGGAATATGCTGTTCGCGTGCAATAGCGCCGGCTCTTTCGTAAGTAGAAACCAGTTCGGCATAATCCCAGCCTTTCACCCTGAAAATCTCATACCCTTCTGAATCCTCATCACGTTGGTAACCTTTTAAGATTTCAGAGATGTTTTCTTTTGTTGTTTGATGTTTTGCATGTACTGAAATTCCGTACTCGTCGTCCCAGATACTCATTACCATTGGAACCTGCAGGACTCCTGCAGCATTTATGGTTTCAAAAAACAAACCTTCAGAAGTACTTGCATTTCCGATAGTTCCCCAGGCAACCTCGTCTCCGTTTACAGAAAATTTATCCTTGATTTCGATTCTATCCACATTTCTGTAAATTTTTGAAGCTTGTGCTAACCCAAGTAATCTTGGCATTTGAGCGGCCGTTGGAGATATATCTGCGCTTGAATTTTTTTGTTTGGTAAGGTCTTTCCAGGAACCGTCTTCGTTTAAACTGTGTGTTACAAAGTGCCCGCCCATTTGTCTTCCGGCAGACATTGGATCAAAGTCCAGATCGGTATGACCGTATAAACCTGCGAAAAATTGTTTAGGGGTAAATTCGCCAATTGCCATCATAAAAGTCTGGTCACGGTAGTATCCTGAACGGAAATCACCGTTTTTAAAAGCTTTTGCCATGGCAAGTTGCGGGACTTCTTTTCCGTCACCAAATATTCCAAATTTTGCTTTTCCTGTCAATACTTCTTTGCGGCCTAACAGACTGCATTCCCGACTGGTAACCGCAATTTTATAGTCATTTAATACTTCAGTTTTAAAATCCTCGAAGGTTAATGTAGTATTGCTTTTTTCTGTAATCATAATCTGGGATGGTCATGTTTAGGTTGCGAAATTACTCAAAATCTACCAATAATCATAATTCATTAAAATAAATATAATTTAATTATTTGTAGCTAAATTCAAAAAACTACGTATTTTTTTTGAGTGATTTTCATCAAAAACAATGTTATGCTAATAATAATTTATGTTTTTGTTTAAAAAATGAATAATTAAAACCATTTTCGGGTAAAAAGATTGACTAATGTTTTGGGAGACAAGGTGATAACAAATCTGAGTTTTTCGTTGTATTTTGGCTGAGAAATTTCCCATCCGTTATTAGAATAAACCGGGAGATAAAGTTCAAAATAGTCCTGTACAAGGTTCAGTCTGATACCACTGTCATAAACAAAGTGTTCGCTTTGCTGTTTATTTTTTGTAAAACCCAGATCTCCGTACGCTTCAATCCAGTTCCATATCGAATAACTTGTGTTTAAAGTGGTCATCCACTGGTTGGCATATCGTGGTTCAATCATAGATTTAAAACCACCTTCGGCCATGACATACTGCTGGCTGAAAAATCCGGTACTTTCAGATCTTCCGTAAAAATTATAATCAAATAAATAATCGGTAGGGCGGTCTAAACCAAAGCTGAAATAATCTGAATTTGTCCTATTGTATAAAAAAGCTCCGGCAAACAATCTCACATTTAATTTGCGATTGTTTTCAAAAAGCCTTCTGTATTCAATTTCTCCGGCTAGTTTTCCGAAATCTCCTGAAAACTGTACATCGGTCATAAAACTAAAATGATTAATCAATTCGGTTTTGGTATTCAGGTAACGAAGATTAAAAACAGAATAATTAGGGCTTGAATTGTCGGTTATGTATTCACTCGCTTCCCGATTTACAATTACCTGACGGGCGATGATAAATTGCTTTCGGTTGTCTCGGAAATCTTCTTCCCGAATTCGAAACTGCACCATCGGATTTAGTCTGAAATAGGTAGCATCTGGAGCATAATGAAAATAATTCTGACTGATAGAATATCTGATGTTATATAGTCTGCTGTCACGATAATAATGATTCAACGAAAAAGCAGATGAACTCGAAAATGTTCCGGCCTTAATAGAGTAAGAAGGATTAATATCAAACGTAAACGGCTTGTCTAAAATCGTTTTGTTATGAAAACGGATTCCGGGCGCAATACCATCATAATAATTATAAGCAACTGTTGGGACATATAATATTTGATTGTAATATGGATCTTCTAAATCTTTTGCAAAATTAAATTTGATAGGGCGATTTGTAATTACCAGACTTTTTAACGATTTCCAGTTGTTTCTCTGGTTGTATTCAGGAACTTCATTATCGTAATTTAAAACAATTTTATCTGCATTTTTTCTTTCGAAAACATATACAGAATCATTGCTTTTAGGCTCAATCCATTGTTTGAAAACGATGTTATTTTTTTTAAGACCATAAACAGGAATCGGAACAAAAATGTCTGTTTTGTTTTTTATCGAAAAACGAATACTGTCTTTGGTTCTGGAAACATCGTCAAATTTATAATCGATAATCTCACGTGAACCAATGATAGTTTCAAAAAACCAATCAATTTTTTTGGGGCTTTTTTGGGTCAGTATATTTTCAAAATCGTATCGGTTTACCTGTTGTGTTTTGTTTAGGTTATAAAATTCCTGAACACTTTCAGGCACAATATTATGGTTTAAATAATCGTCGAGATAACTCAGGCTCAATCCTGCCCGATATTTACTGGCAATCTGCTCGTTGAATTTAATGAGTGTGTTTTTTGGATCTCCCAATGGCTGATCCAGGTTTTTTCGGGCCATGAGCATGTAATAATAGCTGTACTGCTCGTTAAATGTCAGATTGGTAATGTTGTAACTTTTAAAGAGTTTCATTTCCGAAAGCCTGCCCAGCATTTTTTGATCCATGTGGTTTTCTTCCATGAATTTCATCATCGTATAAATCTGGATTCCGTCATAGATCCAGTTGTCTTTTCGCGGATCAAGGCGAAGACTGTACTGAAGATAATTGTTTAAATAGGTTTTTAAGAAAGTAATTTCAAACATGAATTCATCAGTAAACGGACTGATAAATGATGGCAGCTGATTAAGTCCGTAAAAAGGATTTCGGTCATAATCTGCCTGGGAAACGGTAATTTTTTTATGCGGGTATTTTCCAATAAAATCATTAGCAAAAGTGATTACCCTGTTAATAATTATTGCTTTTTGTATCTCGTTGAGTCTTTTGTTTTTTAAATTCGAAACAACTTCAAGTTCGCCATTGTTATAACTATTGAAAGTGTTTTGTTTTTCGATAAATAAATTAAAATCGGTTCTTTTGCTTCCTGAAAAAATGTAGCTACTGAATGTTTGCGAGGAAGTGTTTTTTGATACAGAATCCAAATCTGTGGTAATGCTATACTGATTGGGAACTTTTATTTCTAATTCATAATCAGTCACAGCATTTGCGATGTCATCAAGATTGAGATTATGATATTTTATAAAACTATGATTTTCATAACGGGCTGGACTCAAAAACCAGTTTCTTAAAGCCATTCCGCCATTTTGCGTATAGCCGTAATGCGTAAATTTATCGCTTGGAATTTTAGAAATATAAGTCAGATGCAAATCAATTTTACTGTTGGGAGCTAATTTGTTTTTCAGTTTAATTACAATAAAATCAGGATTTTCAATGGTTCTTTGCCATTCCAGAGCCATGAATTGCGTATCTGTCAGATCAAGAACCGTTGTGTTTCCACGTTCTTCGGGTTTGGCTAAGTGAAAACCTTTGTAAAATTCATCGGAAAACCGAAGTGCCAGCGGAGTATTTTTATCAGAGAAAGCATTATTCCAGTCGTTTAAAACAATAGAATCCAAAGAGTCGTTTGAAGTATTATGATAAATAATATCCTGTTTTACATGCAGTGTTTTGAGTTCAAGATTCACCGCCACTTCCATCTTAGACTGATGTTGTGCATATTGTTTTAATGAGGACATCAAAACAAAAACGAAGAGAACAATTTTAAAAAATGATTTCAATGATGGCTTTAAATTAGGATATGACTTAAGTTATCGGCATAGTACTATATCGGTTTTATTGTAAAAATAGTATAAAAAAAGCTGTTTAAAAAAACAGCTCTCATTTTTTGTAATTTTACTATATAAGTGATTTAAGAAATTATAAGTTTTTTTAGTTTATATGATTCACGTTTAAATAAACTTATATCACTTATATGGTGGGAAAGATTAAAAGTTTGGACTTAAATCGTATTTCTTGTAGAATTTATCCAAAACCTCAACCACTTCATCTTCAGTGTCTACAATTTTGAATAAGTTTAAATCATCGGGGCTTACAGTATGCATTTTTTCAACCAGAACTGTTTTTACCCAGTCGATTAATCCGGACCAAAATTCAACCCCAACTAATATGATTGGAAACTTGCCAATTTTTTTGGTCTGAATCAGGGTAATCGCTTCGAACATTTCGTCTAAAGTTCCAAACCCACCCGGCATTACTACGAATCCTTGTGAATATTTTACAAACATTACCTTTCGTACAAAAAAGTAATCGAAATTCAGGTTTTTATCATGGTCGATATACGGATTAAAATGCTGTTCAAAAGGCAATTCGATATTCAGACCAACAGATGTTCCGCCTCCTGAATGAGCGCCTTTGTTCCCTGCCTCCATAATTCCGGGACCTCCGCCTGTAATGACACCGTAACCTGCTTTACTAATTTTGTAGGCAATTTTTTCTGCCAGTAAATAATATTTGTCATCGGGCTTTGTTCTTGCAGATCCAAAAATAGATACACAAGGACCAATACGTCCCATGCTTTCGTATCCGTTTACAAATTCGGCCATGATTTTAAAAATTGCCCAACTGTCATTGGTCCTGATTTCATTCCACGTTTTTTGTTTTAAACGATCCTGAATTACTTTATCCTCATCATTATCAAAATCTTCTAATCTCATTTTGCGTATTATTAATTTATTATTTTACTGAAAAGCTTTTTTAGAATTTATATTAGAAAACAACAGCTTTGACATGTTCTAAAAACTGGCAAAGCTGTTGTACTAAATTAACTCTTTTTTTGAAAAATGTTATAAAAACATAGTGTTTATTCCCTCGTAAAAATAACAGTTTATTTTAACTGTTTTATTTCTATTGTTTTATGAAAAATAAATTTATGCATTCGTTTTATTTTTTCACCAACTTCTCCTTAAAAAAGTCAATAGTTCTTTTCCATGATAAAGTTGCGGCTGCTTCATCGTATCTCGGTGTTGTATTGTTATGAAAACCGTGGTTGACTCCCGGATAAAAACAAGCCGTGTTTTCTACTTTGTTTTTATTAAGTATTTCTTCAAAAGCGGGCCATCCTTCGTTTACACGGGTGTCAAGGCCAGCATAGTGTAGGAGGAGCGGAGTCTTTATTTTTTCGGCATCTTCTTTTGTAGGCTGTCCGCCATAATATGGAACGGCTGCCGGTAAAGATGGTATTTTAACGGCCATCATATTCGAAATCCATCCGCCAAAGCAAAATCCGACAACACCGACGTGACCGTTACAGTCCTTGTGTGATTTCAGGTAATCATACGCAGCAATAAAATCTTCCAGCATTTCCTCGCGGGTTCTCTTTTTTTGAAGCTCACGTCCTGCATCATCATTTCCGGGGTAACCGCCCAATGGCGACAACGCATCAGGTGCCAGCGTGATAAAGCCTTCCATCGCAGCTCTTCTTCCAACATCTTCAATGTAAGGATTTAATCCGCGGTTTTCATGTACGACAATAATTCCGGGTAATTTTTTTTTGGCTTCTGCGGGCTGAGACAATTGGCCTTTAATACTGCCTCCGCCTTTTGGAGAATCATAGTTGATGTATTGTGTTTGTAATCTTGGATCAGTTGGAGGTATTAAAATGCTATCTGCGTAATTAGGCATCATAAAACTTAAAAGCGAAGGGAGAGTAAGCGTTCCGACAGTAAAAAGAGATAATCTTTCAATAAACTGTCTTCGTTCAATTTTGTTGTGGGCGTAGTCATCGTACAAATCGAATACCTCCTGGGAAATGTCTTCTTTGGTTAATTTTTGCATGGCTGTTGGTTTTTGAAGGTAAATTAGAAATTATCATAAAAGTAAAAAATATAGATTTAGGAATGTTTTTTTATTATATTTATTAGCTATAACATATTGGTAAATATATTTTTAGTAATGAAATTATCTACTCAAATACTTTTAGCGTTTACCGTGATAATTTTGTTGTCTGTCGCAGACTCTTATACCAACTATATGTTGTCCAGAAAGGTTCAGCGCAATTCACAGTTTCTGGCCAAATCAGAAGAAATAATTCGGAATTCTAATAAAACCCACAGGGCAATTATTGAAATGCAGAGCGCTTTCAGAGGGTATCTGTTGACAGATAATGAGGTGTTTTTAGACTCATACTATAAAGGACTTAAAAGTGTACCGAAACTATTACAAGAGCAAGAACTTCGAATTGGGAGTCATAATAAACAGCGCATCATATTAGATTCAATTCATACCATGCATAATAACTGGCTCGAATATTCATCTTTGTTAATTCATGAGCGAAAACAATCTTCGGAATCGTATAAAAATCTTTTTGAAAATGCTTTAAAGAAACAGGTCGGTAAAAAAATAAATGATGAAATCACTGCTAAATTTTTAAGGTTCGACCGAATCGAATATAAAAAAAGAAGCCATCATACTGAAAGACTGCTGACTTCCTTGCATCATGCCCGTACATTTTCGCTCATTTTTATTATACTGACTATTGTAGTCGGAATTTTCAGCACTGTATTTATCATATTAATTACCACAAAACGAATTAATTCTATGGTAAATCTGGCTGAAAATATTTCGAAGGGCAAATTTACCAGCGTAAAAGATACCCGCAATGATGAATTATCTGCTCTGGCTATTTCACTTAATACCATGTCTGAAAAACTGGACAAAAATATTTTGGAGCTAAAAAACAAAAATAACGAACTCAATAAATTTGCCTATGTCGTCTCTCATGATTTGAAAGCACCCATCAGAGGAATTCATAATGTAACAACATGGATTGAAGAAGATTACGGCCATGAACTCTCGCAGGAAGTAAAGAAGTATTTAAAGATAATACCTCAAAAAACGCAGCGAATGGAAGCCCTCATCAACGGATTGCTGGATTATGCCCGTTTAAACCTTAAAAACCAACCCGAAAAAATAAATACAAATACATTGGTTCAGGAGATTGCAAATTCTATTGTTCCGAGGACTTTTGTACTAGAAATTGGTAATCTGCCTGATTTGTTTACTGAACGTATTAAACTCGAACAGGTTTTTGCCAATCTGATAAGCAATGCGGTTAAATACACCCCTCAGGAGGGAGGAATAATTCAAGTTAATTGTAAAGTATTCCCTGATTTTTATGAGTTTTCGGTAAAAGACAACGGGATTGGAATTGCTGTAGAATATCATCAAAAAATATTCGAAATATTTCAGACACTTCGGGAACAGGACGAGCAGGAAAGTACCGGAGTGGGTTTGGCTATCGTAAAAAAAATAATTGACGATCAGCAGGAAACGATTACGATTAAATCGGAATTAGGCAAAGGCACCGAATTTATTTTCACATGGAGAAATAATTAAATTATGAAAAAACCAACAATTTTGCTCATTGAAGATGATGAACTGGATATTATAAGTGTAGAACGTTCTTTAAAGAAAATAGAAAGCGAATATGAACTTCACACCGCTTATAACGGAATCGAAGCGCTGAAAATTCTTCGGGATTCCGAGTTAGGACTGATTCCGGATGTTATTCTTCTAGATGTCAATATGCCCAGAATGAACGGGATAGAGTTTTTAAAAGTTATTAGGGAAGATGAAAAACTAAAGAATTTAAAAGTTTTTATTATGACTACCTCTTCAGAAGGCAGCGACAGGTTTGAAGCAGAACAGTTAGGGATCTCTGGTTATATCATTAAACCTTTAAATTATACTGATAATTCAAAAAGATCAGATTCTATGGATGCTTTCGTGCAATTCCATTTAAGGAAAATATTATTTGATGAAAACATATAAATCGGTTGATTTAAATTGAAATTTGAGTTTTAATTATTAAGGTTTCAGGATTTTTTTTAATCATTCTATAAAAGAACTGAAGTATGAAAAAAATAAAAAAAAGCAGCACTGTAAATGCTGAAAGTGTATTGGTACTTCCGGTTGTTTCGGGGGAAAAGTCTTTAAAAACAAAAACGAAGAAAACCGATTCAGAAGAGTCTATATTGAATGATGCAGAGTTTTTGAAAATTTTACTTAAGGTTAAAAATGGTAATTTCAGTCAGCGTTTTCCAACCGATCAAAACGGAACAAAAAGATCGATTTGTGAAACTTTAAACGAAATTATTGATCTTAACGAAAGAATGGTTTTTGAGTTTCAGAAGGTAGGAAAAAGCATTGGAAAGCAAGGAAAGTTAACAAACAGGGTAGCGCTTGACGGCGCTAGAGGTTCCTGGAGTTCCTGTGTTGATTCGGTTAATACTCTGATTTCAGATTTGGTGCATCCTACCATTGAAATTGCGCACGTAATCACCTCGGTAGCCAAAGGAAATTTATCTCAGGAAATGCCCCTTTCGATTGAGGGAAACCCACTTCAGGGAGAGTTTTTAAGAATTGCCAAAGAGGTAAACGGAATGGTAAAACAGCTGAACTTATTCTCAATGGAGGTAACCCGTGTAGCACGTGAGGTAGGTACAGAAGGTAAATTAGGCGGTCAGGCAAAAGTTCGTGGTGTTGGAGGAGTTTGGAAAGATTTGACCGACTCAGTAAATAAAATGGCTTCGAATTTAACAGGACAGGTACGTAACATTGCCGATGTAACCACAGCGGTAGCTAAAGGGGATCTTTCGAAAAAAATTACCGTTGATGTAAAAGGAGAAATCTTAGAATTGAAAAATACCATTAATACGATGGTGGATCAGCTGAACTCATTTTCTTCTGAGGTAACCCGTGTGGCGCGTGAGGTAGGAACCGAAGGAAAATTGGGAGGTCAGGCACAGGTAAAAGGTGTCGGCGGAACCTGGAAAGATTTAACGGACTCCGTAAACCAGATGGCAAGTAACTTAACTGGTCAGGTACGTAATATTGCCGATGTAACCACAGCGGTAGCAAAAGGAGATCTTTCGAAAAAAATTACCGTTGACGTAAAAGGAGAAATCTTAGAACTTAAAGATACGATTAACACCATGGTGGATCAGCTGAACTCATTTTCATCTGAGGTGACCCGTGTGGCTGTTGAAGTAGGATCCGAAGGAAAATTGGGAGGTCAGGCAAAAGTTCGAGGAGTTGGAGGAGTTTGGAAAGATTTGACCGATTCGGTAAACCAGATGGCATCAAATTTAACGGGACAGGTACGTAACATTGCAGAGGTAACAACCGCTGTTGCGAAAGGTGACCTTTCGAAAAAAATTACAGTAAACGTAGCAGGAGAAATTCTGGAATTGAAAAATACCATCAATACCATGGTGGATCAGCTGAACTCATTTGGTGCCGAGGTAACCCGTGTGGCGCGTGAGGTAGGTTCTGAAGGAAAACTGGGAGGTCAGGCAAAAGTAAAAGGTGTGGGTGGAACCTGGAAGGATTTAACCGACTCTGTGAATCAGATGGCGTCGAATTTAACAGGTCAGGTGCGTAATATTGCTGAGGTGACTACTGCTGTTGCAAATGGTGACCTTTCGAAAAAAATTACAGCAGTTGCTGAAGGAGAGATTCTGGAACTTAAGAAAACGATAAACACCATGGTGGATCAGCTGAATTCGTTTTCATCTGAGGTTACGCGTGTGGCACTTGAGGTAGGAACCGAAGGAAAACTCGGAGGTCAGGCAAAAGTGAAAGGAGTTGGCGGAACCTGGAAAGATTTGACCGATTCGGTAAACCAGATGGCATCGAATTTAACAGGACAAGTGCGTAACATTGCGGAAGTAACAACAGCGGTAGCAAAAGGGGATTTATCCCGTCAGATTACAGTTGATACCAAAGGAGAGATTCTGGAGTTGAAGAACACCATCAATACAATGGTGGGGCAGTTGAACTCGTTTGCATCCGAGGTTACTCGTGTGGCGCGTGAGGTAGGAACTGAAGGAAAACTGGGTGGTCAGGCTCAGGTAGAAGGGGTTGGAGGAACCTGGAAAGATTTGACCGATTCGGTGAATCAGATGGCTTCGAACTTAACGGGTCAGGTACGTAACATCGCCGAAGTAACTACTGCGGTGGCAAAAGGCGATTTATCACTCCAGATTACTGTTGACGTAAAAGGAGAAATCTTAGAGTTAAAAAATACAATAAATACCATGGTGGATCAGCTTCGAGGTTTTGCTTCGGAGGTAACCAGGGTATCAAGAGAGGTAGGAACAGAAGGAAAACTGGGAGGTCAGGCCAATGTGCCCGGAGTTGCCGGAACGTGGAAGGATTTGACCGATTCGGTGAATCAGATGGCAGGTAATCTTACCGCTCAGGTTCGTAATATTGCCGATGTAGCGATTGCCGTAGCAAATGGAGATATGTCCAGAAAAATTACGGTGGACGTTCGTGGAGAAATTCTTCAATTGAAAGAAACCCTGAATACAATGGTGGATCAGCTTCGTGAATTTGCATCCGAGGTAACCCGTGTGGCCCGTGAGGTTGGAACAGAGGGAAAACTGGGAGGTCAGGCCAATGTGCCGGGAGTTGCAGGAACCTGGAAAGATTTGACCGATTCAGTAAATCAGATGGCAGGTAACTTAACCACTCAGGTGCGTAACATTGCTGAGGTAACAATTGCTGTAGCCAACGGAGATATGTCGAAAAAAATTACGGCCGACGTTCGTGGGGAAATGCTTCAGCTGAAAGAAACGGTAAATACGATGGTGGATCAGCTGCGTGCCTTTGCATCCGAGGTTACACGTGTGGCACGTGAGGTAGGTACTGATGGAAAACTAGGAGGACAGGCTTTCGTACCCGGAGTTGCCGGAACGTGGAAAGATTTGACCGACTCGGTGAATCAGATGGCATCCAACTTAACAGATCAGGTGCGTAACATTGCAGATGTAACCAAGGCAGTTGCAAATGGGGATCTTTCCAAACCAATTACGGTTGATGTAAAAGGAGAAATCCTTGAACTCAAAAATACGATCAATACCATGGTAGATCAGCTGAATTCGTTTGCATCTGAGGTAACCCGTGTGGCACGTGAAGTAGGTACAGAAGGAAAACTTGGAGGACAATCTGAAGTAAAAGGTGTAGCCGGAACCTGGAAAGATTTGACGGACTCAGTTAATGTAATGGCTTCAAATTTAACATCTCAGGTGCGTGGAATTGCGAAGGTTGTAACATCAGTAGCCAAAGGTAATCTGAAACAAAAATTATCGATAGACGCTAAAGGAGAAGTGGCACAATTGACAGATACTATTAACGAAATGATTGATACGCTTGCCACCTTCTCCGATCAGGTAACCACTGTGGCACGTGAGGTTGGGGCAGAAGGAAAACTGGGAGGTCAGGCCAATGTACCTGGAGCTTCCGGAACATGGAAAAACCTGACTGAAAACGTAAACCAGCTTGCCGCAAATCTTACCACGCAGGTACGTGCGATTTCTGAGGTGGCATCGGCGGTGACACAGGGAGATTTAACCCGAACGATTGGTGTTGAAGCCAAAGGTGAGGTTGAGGCTTTAAAAGATACCATCAATCAGATGATTTCGAATCTGAAAGCTACCACATTACGAAATCAGGAACAGGATTGGCTGAAATCGAATCTGGCGAAATTTACACAGATGCTTCAGGGACAAAAAGAACTGAATTCGGTGACTAAGAAAATCCTTTCAGAACTGGCGGCGGTAGTAACAGCGCAGCACGGACTCTTTTATATTTTACAGGAAGACGAAGAATTCATGGATTCCAAACTGAACCTGATTGCGTCTTATGCGTATATTAAAAGAAAAAAATCACTTACGCAATACGCAATGGGAGAAGGACTTATCGGACAGGTAGCTCTTGAAAAAGAAAGAATTATTTTGAGTAATGTTCCTAAGGATTATATCAAAATCAATTCAGGGTTAGGGGATGCAAAACCTAAGGACGTTATCATTTTACCGGTGTTATTTGAGGGACGATTAAAAGCGGTAATAGAACTGGCTTCATTGGATACTTTTAGTGAAACACACCTGGATTTCCTTGAAGGTTTAACAGAAAGTATCGGTATTGTATTGAATACGATTGAATCTAATTCGAGAACGGAAGAATTACTGGTGCAGTCGCAATCTTTGGCAAACGAGCTGAAAAGTCAGCAGGAGGTTCTGAAAAACACCAACGAAGAACTAGAAGAAAAAGCTATTTTGCTGGCCAATCAAAAAGAGGAAGTGGAGTTGAAAAATCAGGAAGTAGAGGTTGCCAGAAAAGCATTAGAAGAAAAAGCAGATCAGCTCACTTTAACTTCCAAATATAAATCGGAGTTTTTGGCGAATATGTCACATGAGCTTAGAACGCCATTAAACAGTTTGCAGATTCTGGCCAACGAATTGATTGCAAACCGGGACGGAAATTTATCCGAAAAACAGATTCAGTTTGCCAAAACCATCAATTCCTGCGGGGATGACCTTATTCAGCTTATTAATGATATTCTTGATCTTTCCAAAATTGAATCCGGTTACATTTCGATAGATTACAATCCGATTAGTTTTGCAGAGATTAGTCGATTTGTTGAGTCTACCTTTAACCCTATTTCTGAGGCTAAACATTTGCGTTTCAAAATCAGTATGGATGAAGATCTTCCGGAATTGATAGAAACAGATTCGCAAAGGCTGAATCAAATTCTGAAGAATCTTTTGTCAAACTCCTTTAAATTTACTGAAAAAGGCGAAGTGCAGCTTAAAATTTACAAAGCAGACAATAACTGGAAAATCAGTAATCCGAGCCTTGAAAAAGCAGAAGCGGTAGTAGCTTTCGAGATTTCTGATACCGGAATTGGAATTTCAAAAGAAAAGCAAAATATCATATTTGAAGCCTTCCAGCAAGCAGAAGGTTCAACCAGCCGTAAGTACGGAGGTACTGGTTTGGGATTGTCTATAAGCCGCGGACTTTCGGATTTATTGGGTGGAAGTATTGAGCTGGAAAGTGAAACTAATATCGGAAGTAAGTTTACTTTATTCCTGCCTTTAAAATATGCGAACATTTCAGAAATAAACGAAATTGACGTAGACGAAGATAATGAAACAGACGGAAAAGGCCGTATCAAATCATTACCATCCGAAAAGTTTAATAAATCAGATATAGATTTATTTTTTGTGGATGAAGTAGGCGATGACAGGACTGACATTAAACCAGATGATAAGATATTATTAATCGCCGAGGACAATATCATTTTTGCTAAAATTATGGTAGAACAGGCGCATAGAAATGGAATTAAGGCCATTGTAACCACGAAAGGAAACGATGTGATAGATTTTATCCATCAGTTTCATCCTCATGCCATTACGATGGATCTTAATATGCCGGACACCAGCGGCTGGAAAATCCTCGACAGGCTCAAAACAGATTTTAATCTGCGCCATATTCCAGTCTATATTATTTCCGGGGAAGATGAAAGAAATAAAGGATTAAAACGAGGTGCACGAAACTTTTTCCTTAAGCCGGTAAAAAATGATTCGCTGAATTATCTTTTTAATGATATCCATGATTTTAAAAATAAAAAAATAAAAAATCTTTTAGTAGTTGATGATAATCAGGCTGAATTAGACAGAATCCTTCAGGCTGTTGAGGGGGATGATATTATGATTTTTACAGCCAAAACACTTGCGGAAGCAGTAAAACTCATACAGGAAAAATCGTTTGATTGTATTATATTAGACTTGGTATTACCCGATGCAGGCGGACTCGATATTATTACAGATCTCGAAAATAATATTGCGGGTCAGGAAACGGCTATAATTATACATTCCGCTGGTGATTTGACCAAAAAACAAAAATTAAAACTAAACAGATTTGCCCATAGTATTATTACAAAAAGTGCTGCCTCAATGGAACAACTGACAGACCAAACTGCTTTATTTATGCATCGTGTCCATAAAGAATTACCTCAGGCAATGAGAGAGGTTATAGAGGCGTTTTATCTGAAAGAAGATGTATTGCCCGGCAAAAAAGTACTACTTGTAGATGATGATGTACGTAATCTGTTTGCAATGACTACAGCTTTAGAACGATACGGATTGAATGTTATTTGTGCAGAAAGTGGTCAGGAGGCAATTGAGATCTTAAATAGCGATAAAAATATTAATATTGTCCTGATGGATATCATGATGCCCGAAATGGATGGCTACGAAACAATGAAACGTATCCGGAATGACCACAGGCATAAAGATCTGACTATTATTGCAGTAACGGCAAAAGCAATGAAAGGAGACAGACAGCGCTGTATAGAATCTGGTGCCTCAGATTATATGACCAAACCTGTCAATGTAGAACAACTGTCTTCGCTTATGCGTGTATGGCTTAAATAATTCAAATATTCAATGAAAACAGCATGGAAGATAACGCAATAAAAATCTTAATAGTAGATGACAAAAAAGAAAACCTACTTTCTTTACAAGTCATTTTGGCTGACCGAGGTTATCAGTTTGTAGAAGCTGCATCCGGAAAAGATGCCTTGCGGATTCTTCTGAAAAACCAGGACTTTGCCATTATCCTGATGGATGTACAAATGCCGTTGATGGATGGTTTTGAAACAGCCGAATTAATCCGCCAGAGTGATAAACTCAAACATGTTCCAATTATTTTTCTGACTGCAAATATGAATTCGAAAGAATATATATTTAAAGGGTATCAGTCTGGTGCTGTAGATTATATGATAAAACCGCTTTCGCCGGAAATATTACAGGCAAAAGTGATGGTTTTTACCGAATTATTCAGAAAAAATCAGGAATTGCGAATTAAAGAGGAAGAAGCGACTGCATTGAATGAAATAATTTTAAAGACCAATGCTGAACTTGCTTCTCAATATGCTGCTATCGAAAAACATGCCGAAGAACTTAAAAAGAAAAACATGGAACTTGATGCTTTTACCTATATATCAAGTCATGATCTTCAGGAACCATTGAGAAAAGTGCAGACTTTTGCCAATCTGATTTTGGCCAATGAATATCAGAATTTGTCGGAAGAAGGAAAAACCAAATTTAACAGAATTCTGTATGCCACTAACAGAATGCGCGAACTAATCAATAGCCTTCTCGCTTTCTCCCGTGCAACTCTTGTAGATAAAAGGTTTGAAAAGGTTGATCTGAATGATATTATTACAGATGTAAAAGAAGCCCTTTGCGAAAATTTACTGGAAAAAAACACAGTCATTACAACTGATTTTCATGATACGGTAAAGGTAATTCCGTTTCAGTTTGTTCAGTTAATGGAAAACCTGATTCATAATGCGATTAAATTTGCCCAGGAAAATGTTCCGTTGCAGATTACTATAAAAAGCCGTTTAATAAGCGGTTCTGATACAGGAAATCCTGAACTTTCCGCAGAAACCAATTATTGTCATATTAGTTTTGAAGATAATGGAATTGGATTTGAACAACAACATCATGAAAAAATATTTGGCGTTTTTCAGAAACTGCACGGACGCGATTTATACGAAGGAACCGGAATAGGTCTGGCAATTGTAAAAAAAATTATGGAAAACCATAATGGCTCCATAAATGCTGTTGGAGAACCGTTGAAAGGAGCTACTTTTAATATTTATATTCCTTGTTAGTTTATTGGGCGTAATTTTTTTCTTCGTTAATTTCCTGCTCGAGTTTTTTATTGATATTTATTTTGGCATTTTTAAAAACAAAAATGGTGGTTTTGTATTCCCTTGCATATTTATTTGTTATTTCGCCTGTAATTTGACCCGCCTGAAAAAATGGACTTGTTTCTGCAAATTCAGTACTATTTTCTTCAAATTCTTTCACCCTGATGAGGTTTTTGTAATACACATTCAGATTAAACCAATTAACATAATCAGCATTAAAAGAAACGGCTTTGATTCCTTTTTTAGTGTAATAATTTATAGCTCCTGCCTGTCCGTAATTGTCACAAAGCACCAGTGTATTTTCTGATTTTGGAAACAAGGCATAAACCGAATCCGTTTTTCGGGTTAACTCTTTCCAGCCAAGCATATCGGCAAAATCCTGAGGCAAATCATGGTCTTTCCCGTCTTCCCAACGCAGCATTCCTAACTTTTTATATTTCTCGGGATGCTGTACAATGTATTCTGGGCTTTTGTTTGGAAAAGCTAAGTTGTACATCGGAATAAAAAACAATAGCGGAATCAAAATAAAAACCGGCTGTATATATTTTTTCCAGCCTGTCTTCAGCAAATCTGCCAGAAAAACAGATCCAAAAGCAATATAAATAGGATATAAACCAATCGCATAATACGCTTTGGCTTTGAAATAAATAAAAACGATCAGCGTAAAAATTATCGAACTGAAAAAGAATTTGTATTTCGAAAATGGCTGGTAAAAAAGTAGAGCATACAAAGACGAAAGTATAACTAGAAATGATCCAATAAAAAATAGTAATTGCTCTTTTAAGAATCCGATCCGGTCAACATTAACAAGTTGTGTTTCGGCCAGTTCTTTCATATGGTGCACAATCGGAAATTGATTATTGTATTGCCACAATAAATTAGGTAAAATCAATAGTAAGCCTAAAAGCATGGCAAAATAAAGTTGTTTATTAGCCAGCATTTTTCTTTCACCTGATAATAAAAGGGCAGGCAGCAGACCAATAAGAAGAAAAACAATATTGTATTTGTTTAAAAACCCTAGTGCAAATACAATGAAACCAATATAAAACCATTTGGGATTTTTTGTTTTTACATACTGAATAACAATGTAGTAAAAAGCGGTCCAGCTTAACACATCAAACGAATTGGGCTGATACAGCATATTGATTCTCAATAAAGATGAAAAAACTATACAGGTTGCACCCAAAATTAAAGCATATAAATTTCCTTTGAGCAATTCAATTGTTTTCCAGACAATTAGCAATGTTAAAGCACCAAATAAAGCAGGGAAAAATTTAATCCAAAAAACAGAATTGCCAAGTAAAAAAATAAGATAAGAAACCCAGGAGGTAAGAGGTGGAACCGATAGATAACCCCATGCCAAATGATGTGCCTGATCAAGATGCAGGTATTCATCACGCTGCAAATCATATTCCGGGCTCAGTAATACATATTGCAGAATAAATTTTAAAAAGACGAATCCAATTAAAATGAGTATTTTTTTGTTCATGCGGCTTTTGGTTTCAGGTTTCTCTTAGGGGAGAATTATTTAAATCAACTGTATTTTCATAGCTAAGATAGGGTTTATTTCAATTCAGAACATTTCAGATTATGACTCCAAAACAAAAAGCTCCAGATTTCTCTGAAGCTTAGTTTTTTATTTATTTTGAAGTTATTTCAACGTTGATTTAATAACCACAGCAGCCTGCTGAACAGCAATTTGAATCGCCGGAACATGTGCAATCGGATTTAAAAGTCCGTAATCATGTATCAGACCGTTGTATCTTGTTAAGGTTACAGGAACTCCGGCTTCATTTAATTTTCTCGCATAAGCTTCGCCTTCATCTCTCAAAACATCATTTTCAGCAGTCTGAACCAATGCAGGAGGAAGGTCTTTTAATTCTGTTAAACTTGCCTGTAACGGAGCAGCATATTTTTCTAATCTTTTTGAAGCGTCAGGAAGGTAATTATCCCAAAACCATTTCATCATATTTTTAGTAAGGAAACGCCCGTTGGCATATAAATTATATGATTCCGTTTCAAAATTAGCATCGGTTACAGGCCATAGAAGAACTTGCAGTTTAATGTGAGGCCCTTTTTTATCTTTTGCCATCAGAGTAATAGCTGCAGTCATATTTCCGCCCACACTGTTTCCAACAACAGCCAGGTTTTTACCATCGACACCAATTTCTTTTCCGTTTTCGGCTACCCATTGTGTTGCCGCATAAATCTCGTTGATTGCTACCGGATATTTAGCTTCAGGTGAAGGTGTATAGTCCGGAAAAACCGCTACAGCACCGCTTTCAACAACCAAATCTCTTACCAGTCTTCTGTGGGTTGGATAATCTCCCAAAACCCATCCACCTCCGTGGATGAAGATAAAAACCGGAGCATTTGCTTTGGCTCCTTTAGGTTTAGTTATATGAATTTTTACTTTTAAACCGTTTTGTGAAATCACTTTTTCAGATTCTTCGATACCTGAATAATCAACTTCGACAGATTTTTGTGCGCCAACTAAAACATTTCTGGCGTCAGCAACAGATAATTGTTCCAATGGTTTTCCGTCACCTGAGTTTAATGCGTTTAAAAAACTACGGACTTCTGTAAATATTTCGGGATCATTTTGTCCTTTAAAAGGTCTTTCCTGTGCCATAATTACTGTATTTAGAGTTAATAATGTAACTATAAATATACTTCTTTGTATTGATTTTATTGTTTTCATGATATTATTTTTTAATGTAAAATTCTGATAATTAATTAATAAGGTTTGCCTGTAGCACGATTTCGAAAGAAAATGCCTGACTAACCGGACAAGTTTCTTCTGCACCTTTAGCAATTTTTAAAAAGGCTTCTTCTGTGATTCCCGGAACTTTAGCGTTTAAAACTAAAAGCGATTGTGTAATTTTCCCATCGCTTAAAGTAATGGTAGATTGTGTAGTCAATTCTTCAGGTGTGAATCCTGCGGTGGTTAAATCTAAGCTCAACTTCATGGTGAAACAGCCGGCGTGTGCTGCTGCCAGTAATTCTTCTGGATTGGTACCAATCCCTTCAGCAAAACGGCTGTTGAAAGAATATTGTGTTTTGTTTAATACGGTACTGTCTGTAGTAAGTGTTCCGTTTCCTGTTTTGATGTCACCGTTCCAAACGGCTTGTGCTTTACGTTTCATATCTTTATGTTTTATCATTTATAATTTGATGAGACAAAGATATGGTGGTACTAAAGCGATAAAAATAGATAAAAGTCTATTCTAATTGTACATTTTTCCCTTGAAGGTATTTTTTCTTGAAATTAGAAGGAGTGTCGCCCACTTTATTGGTAAAAAGACGGTTAAAATAGGCAGGATCTTCATAACCCAGTTGGTAGGCGATTTCTTTTACACTTAAATTAGAATAACCTAAAAGCCTTTTTGCCTCCAGAATTATCCGGTCTTTAATAATATCGTTGGGTTGTGCGAGTCCCATACGGTTGAATTTATTCGAAAGTGTTTTCGGTGCCAGTCCCAGGATATCCGCATAATCGGCTACAGTATGTTTGGTTCTGAAATGAATTTCGACCAGGCGGCTGAAGTCTCTGAAAAAATCCATTTCTTTTGAAGGTTCCTCGTTTAAAACACCCAATTGCTGTATTTTCCAGATTCTGGTAGCTTTTATAATCAGCTGTTTCAGATATGTCCTGATCATTTCTTCCTGCGAAGAGTCGGGAGCTTCAAATTCTCCCTGAATCTGCTGATAAATGGCGCCTATAAACGAAATTTCCTTTTCAGGCAGAATTGTCATTGGCATTTCAAAAATATTATTAAACAGCAATCCATCGCAGGCAACTTCGGCATCATGAATCTGAACACAATAAAAATCACGATTGTAATACATAAAATACCCGTCTTTTTTTCCTTTTCTTTCAATTTGTAAATACTGGTTACTATTTATAAAAAAAAGGGAAGGACTGTTGGTCTGATACTTTTTGAAATCAATTGTAACCGAGTATTCCTCAGGCAGAAAAAGTACTTTGATATAAGGTTTGTAATATTCGCCGTTGACTTCTTCGACAGCTTCCTGATGAAGTGGCAAAAAGCCCAGTTTTTTATAATTGGATTCAAAAAGATTATGCGGTTTCATAGAGATACTTTAAGACAAGTAAATTTAGTCATTTTCAAAAAGAGATCAGAATAATGTTTAAAATCTTTAAAATACTGATAATTATGTAATTCGGATTTTTAATTCTGTAAAATCATCATTTATGAGACGAATAATTTTGAAATCAGTTAACTTTTAAAACAAAGTATCATGGAAAAATTAATCAATCAGGAAAATTTCGAAAACATAAAAGAAACCATAGAAAACAAAATTAGTGGAATATCTGCAAACCACTTGCTATGTGCCGGCCTGGGGACATTAGCTTTATCTTCGGGACTTAAACTGGCAGGGAAAAAGCAAGCCGCCTCATTAGTCGGAAAATTGTTTATTACGCTGGTAGCAATCGGACTTTATAAAAAATACAAAGATTCTTCAGATTCCAAACCGGAAACTAAGCTGGAAAATTCTGAAACCTACGAATGATAAAAATGTGTTTCCCAGGTTTGCAGATTGTGTTTTTTTCGTGCTGATATTTTTGCATAAACTGGATTCATGGGAACACTTTTTTTATATCCGGTAAATTGTGTAAGCAATAGCAGAAATAATATAAATAAAATTTATTCTGATTTTTTAACTTTAATCTATTGGAATAAAGTGAATTAAAATAAATAATTATGGAAACGAATAGAACTGCACTGGCACAAAAACTCAAAAATATAAGAATGAAAACTAATGTATCGGCTTTCGAAAGAATAGTGATGTTAACCAGCGGAAGCTATCTGCTGTACAAAGGCTTGTCTGAAGAAAAAAAGAATGTAGGGAAAATCGGTACTGGTGGCACAATGCTTTTAAGAGGTCTTTCAGGTTATTGCCCAGTATATGATGCTGTTGACCATCTGAAAAACGGCAAGGCTTCAAACATAAATATCAGAATCAACAGTACTGTCAATAAACCCATTGCAGCTGTGTATGCTTTTTGGAGGGATTTTGAAAATTTCCCGAAATTTATGAAACATTTAGATTCGGTTAAGCCTATTAACTATACCACTTCTAAATGGACAGTAAAAGGTCCTGCAGGCATAGGGAAAATTTCATGGAAGGCAGAAATAGTAAAAGATGAAAAAGAAAAAATAATCAGTTGGAATTCCTTGCCGGATTCAGCTGTAAAAAATGCGGGAAAAGTTACGTTTAAACCAAAAGGAAACGCAACAGAAATTGATATAACGATTTCATATCATGCTCCTCTTGGTGTTGCGGGAGAAGGCGCTGCAAAATTACTTAATCCGTATTTTGCGAAATTGGTAAAAGACGATGTTATGAATTTTAAAACTTATTTAGAGTCAATTTGATTCTAATTTTTTTGCATGCTCAGGTTCGTAAGTAAGCCTGTGATGGTTGTATCAACGTCACAGGCTTTTGGCATGTGAATTATATAATAATATATTGAAATTATGTAAAATCGACATTTTTTATGAATGTATTTTTATGTAAATCAATTAGTTAATTGATAATCAAAAAACATTTGTATTTTTATTTTACAAAATTAAATCATTAAATTATATGAGAAAAAAAATACTTTACTGACTTCGGGATTGTTTTTGCTAATCTCATTTTAAAGGTGAGATCTAAACTGCATAAGAAAATAACTTTTCAAGAAAACAATTATGAAGTATAAAAATATTTTACAAATTGATGACGATTGCGATGATTGCAGTTTCTTTCTGGATGCACTCAGGCAGGTTTCTAAAGCAGGTTATGTGGCTATTCATAATCCGGTTCATGCTTTACAACAGCTGGCAGGCAACGAAATCCGGCCAGATCTAATTTTCCTGGACATCAATATGCCTGTAATGAATGGCATGGAATTGTTATACGAAATCAAAAAGAAAGAATCTATAAAAGACATACCTGTCATTATTTTTTCAACATCTATTCCTCCAGACGTCAAAAGTAAATTTCAGAATTTGGGTGCATTTGATTACTGTATCAAACCTAATGACTTTAGTGTTCTTAAAAACATGCTGAGAGATTTACTTTAAATTTTAAAGTCAATAATACATTGCCAGATGCATTAGTTTAAATTTAATTAATGTTTTTTTTATGTTTTAATTCTCTGATAATTATGTAATTAGTTTGGTTTTTTGTGTAAAAAAAGCATACTGTTTTCTCATAATTTTGATTTAATAAACTTAAAAAACAGGAGATATGACAACACAAAATAACGGAAATTACGGCAGAGATGTTCGTAATTTTCATCATCCGGAAGACGACCGTAAATCTGACGAAAGCTACGTTGATCAATATCAAAAAGATCATGATGAGGAACAAATTGTAAATCAGGACAACGATATTGTGAATAATGAAGATCAGGATGACTTAGGTAATGAATTTTCAAATGCTCTGGAAAGAAAAAAGGATTATTCGGATGAAAATTTAGAAGAATTGGATGAAGAAACAGATCCGAATGATATAGACGATGATCTCAATGAAGATTATGATGAAAATGACCGTGATATAAATGATTATGCAACAGACAGGTTTGAAAAAGACGAGCTGGATGTAGAATATGATATTGACAAGGATCTTGAAGAAACCGATCCGGTTAACAAACCCAGACAGTTTTAAAATAATGTCAGGCTGAGCGGAGGTCGGAGCCCTTTTGGAATAATAAGTCTTCGACCTCCGCTAAGGATGACAATTTTATTAAGAATCTATGCTGCTAAGAATTAGTTCAGCCGTTTTATTAATAGCTTTTAAGGTAATTTCTTCCTGATTTCCTGAAAAAACTTCGCGATGAATAATCTTCGAGGAAGGTGTTATGATATAAAAAAAAATAGTTCCTACTGGCTTTTCTTTGGTTTCACTGCCTCCGGGTGTTGTCAGCCCTGTAATTGCCACAGTAATTTTTGAATTGAATATGTTGGATGATTGCTTTGCGAGAATTTCTGTTACTTCAGCAGATTCCGGGGTATATTTCTCTATGACAGTGTGAGGAACATTTAAAATCTGCTCCTTTACAAATACTTCATAGCAAACTATTCCTCCGCGCAAAATGGAACCTGAATTTTCTGTCAGCGCAAATTCAGCACTCATTCTTCCGGCAGTGGCACTTTCAGCAAAAGCAATATTCCATCCTTTTGAAGCTATTGCTTTACTGCATTTTATAACGATATCTGAAGGCATACAATAGTGTTTTAGTAGTAGATACTAAGAAGCATTTTTTACCTTTACATTATGATGGTAATGACATTCCAATATCGATTTCATTTGATTAGGGTTGTGAATACCATTTACAAATTCTTTCCAGTTATTTTTAGGAATTAATTGCAGCAAAGGCTGTTCTGTTTCTAATACTTTTGGTGCGTTTTCTAGAATTAAGGCATCCCATTCTTTGTAAAAAGTTAATATATCATCAGGATAAACGGCTTTTCTGGTAGTACCTTCGTCGATGGCTTGAAAAGGTTTTTCAACATTGAGATACCCATAGTCGTCTGTGAGTTCTTCTCCTGGATAAATATCTCTGATGGCAATTTCAAAATCATACGGAGTGCTAAAACAGCTTGGTTTGAAACTATGGTTTACAAATTTTGCATTATCCCAGCACAATACCATTTCACCGTTTTTGTTTACAAAAGAATAAGTGTCAAGGAATTTTTTTATGGCAGGATTCACATTTGCTGCCTGTGTAGGCGTAAAAATTTGATCCAGATCGTCCTGAACCCAGGTAATAGTGCCTCTTGGGATAAGTTTTGTTGCTACAACGCCGTATCCTATTTCAGCGCTTATAAAACGGATTTCGGTATCAGGATGTATCATGTTACACTAATTTTAAGCATTCACACTCATATACTTCTCTTCGGAGTCCACTGCTGGAAAAACGGTGATTGCGCTTATTGAAAACTAGTCTGATACCCATTTTTTCGCAATAATCACGACCCGTAAAATCTTTATCTCTGTATTCTTCTCCAAGAATGCGCACATCAACAGGAAGCGTCTGAAGAATATCCTGAAGATCCTGCTCTGTAGAATATGGAATAATTTCATCTACAAATTTACAACCTTTTAGCTGAATATATCTTTCTACAACAGACTGAGTTGGACTGTTTTTTTCGGGTCTGTCTAAGGTAGGATCAGTCTGTAAGCCTACAATTAAATAATCACAGTGTAATTTTGCTTCTTCAAGCATTCTCACATGACCTGCATGCAGTAAATCAAAGGCACTAAATGTAATTCCGGTTACGGGAAGTGTTTTTTTAAAATGTTCTGTCATGATGTTCTAAATTTTAAAGTAGTTCTGTGATATACGGTGTAATTTTTTGCGATTGATAGCAAAAATAGAATCACACAGTAAAGATTTCTTATAATTTAAAACTTAGGAGTTACATAATTTACAGTTATTGATTATTTAAGGTCAATTCGATTTAAATTACTTTCTGCCGGACCATTAAGCACAGAGCCATCCGTTGCAAATCGTGAACCGTGGCAGGGACAGTCAAAGGATTTTTCATCATTATTCCATTGTACAATGCAGCCAAGATGCGGGCAGACTGCAGAGAACGCCTTTAATGATTTGTCATAATCACGATATACTGCAATTTTCCGGAGCCCCAACGAAATCACACCACCTTCACCCTCTGATAAATCAGCTGTATTTTGTAAATCAGATCGGCTAATCCAGTCCAGATATTGTGAAGCCATATTACCTGCTTCTTTAACAAAATTGCCTGCTGTTTTTAAGGTAATTCTGGACGGATTGTACAAATTTTGCCATTTATTTTTTATGCCCATGATCGTATCACAAATAATCATGGCGCCGATTGTAGTATGTGTCATTCCGTTTCCGGAATCTCCTGTAATGATGTAAATATTATCATCCCCCGGATTTTTTCCCATAAAACCTAATGAATCAACTGGTTCCATTACCTGTCCTGACCACCGGTATGAAATGTCTTCCAGAAGAGGAAAATAATTTCGTGTCCAGGCTTCAAGTCTCTCGTATCGCTCTGTTTCGGGAATACCTTCTTCATCGGCCTGTCCGGTTTTATGATCTTCACCTCCTGAAATCAGTAAATCATAATTGTCGTCATAGCTTTCTAAACGAACATAGTGATAAGGTTGTGAAACCCACTTTGACTCCTGATCTCCGGTATCCCACCAAAGAGAATACGGGAGCTGTCCTTTTGGAATCTTTCCCCCAATAACATACGTTCTGTAGGCGTGTTGTTTGGTGTGTATGGTTACAGTATCATTGATTGGGGTATTGGTTGCCACGACAATATGATCTGCCGAAAAGGTGTAACCATTGACTTTAGCACCTTCTTTTGTAATATCTTCTGCATGTGCTTCGGTATAAATGATTCCGCCAAGCGAAATAATAGCTTCAGCTAGTCCTTTAAGATAATGCAGAACATGAAACTGCGCCTGATTGCTAAATACCAGACATCTTTCTTTCTCACAATTTACCAATGCCGGAACACCTTTTAGCAAAAAGGTCTGTAATCCCGCTTTTTGCGTAACCTGAAATTCCTTGTCAAGACGCTCTTCTTTATCGGTTGGATGCAGGAACAAATAGCCGTTTACTCTTTTAAAAGAACAATCTATATTTAAATCAGTAACAATTTTTTCTATCTCATCGATGGCAGCTTCATGACTTTCTGCTGCTAGTTTTGCAGCATTTTCTCCAAAAGTTTTTTCAATAAAATAGTAGCGGTCATCGAGTGCGCAGGTTAGATGTGCTGTTGTTCTTCCGGTTTCGCCGCTGCCTATAAATCCATCTTCGGCTAATGTTACTTTTTTACCAGCTTTCAGTAATTTATAGGCTGTAGTGAGACCTGCAATTCCACCGCCTATAATGAGTACTTCGGTCTGGATGTCATGACTTGGTGTGTCAAATGAGAGGATAGGGGTAGTGTCAACCCAGAAAGAAACATTTTTTCCCGAAGTAATACTGGAGCTTTTTAAGGTAATATCTGATTTGTCCATAATATTTTTAATTTAAAGTGTGTTTTTTACGAAGCACTGATTTGTCATTTGGTATTGAACCCGTTTTCTGAAGTGTATCTGCAACTTTCATAATCATTTCTCAAAGATGATTTCATCGTTTACAGATAAACTGGTTTCAACCCAATACTGTATATTGATTTGAATTGTATTCTGTAAAGTAAATCCGTGAAGTTTTGATGCAATGAAAAAGAAAATTAGAATCTCCAAAACGGCAAATATTGCTTTCGGTCAACAAAATTATAGTAGTAGCCTTCAATCTGATGTGTAATATCGTTTACAAATTCTTCCATAAAAATGTTGATTAAAATTTAAATAGCGATACATGATATCTTTATGTGTTAAAATATCAATTAGTTAGCTTATTTAAAATTAATGAACACTATAACCGAAAAATTACAGGATATCGTGATTTGTTTATATAATTGACTCGGGCGATTAAATTAAAACATGAGCGATTTCAGCTAAAACTTGCCACATTTCAATTTTTTGACTGAGTGAAGTTCCCGCATTCAGACCACTTGTTGATGGTAACACATGATAGCAAATACCGCTTTGCTGCTGAAGATGTTTTTTGTAAAATTGGGATGCAGATTTACTTTCAAAAAAAACATGTTTGATATTAGGGAAGTGGTGATGAAAGTGGTTAAAGTCATTTGGCACTTCATTTTTAATTTTAGAATCACTGCTTCCTTCCCTTACACACGATGCCAGAACATGCCATAACCCGATTTTGTGTTTTTTCAATAGCGCTTTTCGATCCTCATAAGAAGAACTGAAATCTTCTCCAAAAATGGTAAACATAATTTTCCAGAAACGATTGCCTTTATTGGCATAATATTGCTGCTGGGCTATTGACTGATCGCCAGGCATGGTTCCTAGAATTAGTATTTTAGTAGAATTGTCTACAAGCGGTTCTAAGGCTTTTTTATGCATAACGAATAATTAAAAACAGTCGTTGAGTGAAATTTAAAAAGTGTCAGTCTGAACGGAGTCGAAGTCCTCTCGGTTTCAGAAGCCTTCTACTTCGCTCAGCATGACATCTGTTTGCAGCAAGATAACACAAAAAAAACATCTGCACAGTGTACAGATGTTTTTAAAATATGATGAAAAAATAACTAGCAGGAGGCTATTCAGCAGCTACTAGATTGACGGCATTTAATGCTATATCATTAAGTAAACAATCGGCCTCTTTTTCTTCTGCCAGAGTTTTTGTCAGTAATTTTACAGTATCGTTTTCGCCCAGTGCTTTAGCAAAGGCACATAAAGTACCATAAGATGCAATTTCATAATGTTCGATTTTTTGCGATGCTGCAATTATGCCGGCATCCCTGACTGCGCCCGGAAGAGTTTCCTGAAGAATGCTGTCGCCCTCTTTTAGTAATCCGGCCATGGCTTCGCATTTCTTTCCTTCGGCTTTTTCTCCAAGCAATTCAAAAACTTTATTAAGTCTGATTACTTGATTTTCAGTAACTGCAAGATGTTCCAAAATAGCAACAGTAAGGGCAGGAGATGTGGCATTTGAAGCCATTTTGGGCAACGCACCAATGAGAGCATTTTCTGCCCAGTAGATATCTTTAAGACTATCTATAAAAAAAGTTCTTAATTCTGAAGCAGCATCTGTTGATGGAGATACAATATTTTTACTATCTCTTGAAACGGCAGTTTTATTTTGAGTAGATTTTACTGAATTTTTCATTTTGTTAGTTTTTTTGAATGTTAGTTGTATAGGTTTTCTTCGCGTTCCCAAATACGATGATTTGCAATAGCTGTGATAAAATCCTCAGCAAAGGTTTCGGTTGCAGGTTCGGTGGTCAGTACAATTCCGGGATCATTATCATTTAATTTTGCCGAAAAAGGAATATCTCTCAGAAAATTTATTCCTTCGCCATCTGCACCAATAACTTTGCAATGTTTGTAAGCGTCAGTCAGGAATTCAATTACATCATCGTTTCCTGCAAGGACATTTAGGCTTTCTCCATGCGGAATATAGACTGCATCAAAAAGTACAGATGAGGTAGTCAGAAAACTAAAACCTACAGCAATCGCACCGCCTGTGTCCGTAATAACAGATCCTAAATTTGGAGCAATTACACAACCTTTGGCATCTTGTTTTAAAAGAGCACTTTTAATATTCATTACAGCAGCTTCAGAAACACCATCGGCAGCAATAATGGCTACTTTTCTGGTCGCAATTGTTGGGGAATTTGTTGGATTTTTAATCATTGAAAGTGAATCAGAAGAATCTACTGATGACTTTACAGTTTTAGATTCCTGATTTCCCATTTCATTTTCAGGAGAAACCCCATGATTTATTGGTTTTTCTGGTGCAGGAGGAACTGTAGCACCAAGTCCTTCTGCAACTTTTTCTGCCAGTTGTTTGTCTACCTGAGATAAAAGTCCCAGCATTCTGATTCTGATAGCGGTGGTTTCTACTTTGCCCAATTCAAAACGAAGCGCTTTTACAATATGGCTTTTTTCTGTTGGGGTCTGGCTATTGAAAAATAATTTAGCCTGTCCAAAATGATCGGCAAAACTTTTACTTCTTTCCCTTACTTTATGAGCATCAACACGTTCGTTAAAACTTGAAAAACCGCCCTCGCTAATTTTTGCCTGAAAAGGACAGCCGCCTCCAAGCGAATTAGGATGATAACTTACACGTCCTTTGTTAATTTCCTGACGCATGTGTCCGTCGCGTTGATGGTTATGAACCGGAGCTACGCTTCTGTTAATCGGAATTTCATGAAAATTTGGACTTCCTAATCTCGAAAGCTGAGTATCGGTATAAGAAAATAATCTTCCCTGAAGCAGCGGATCGTTTGTAAAATCAATTCCGGGTACAACATGACCAGGGTGAAAAGCAATTTGTTCTGTTTCGGCAAAGAAATTATCCGGATTTTTGTTCAGTACCATTCTTCCAATGATGGTTACCGGGACTAGCTCTTCGGGAACAATTTTGGTTGGATCAAGTAAATCAAATTCGTATTTGTGTTCGTCATTCTGTGGAATTACCTGAATACCTAATTCCCATTCAGGAAAATTTCCTGATTCAATGGCTTCCCATAAATCCTGTCTGTGAAAATCAGGATTGTTGCCTGAAATTTTTAATGCTTCATCCCATACTACTGCATGTGTTCCCAATTTGGGTTTCCAATGGAATTTTACAAAAGAAGATTCACCAGCTTCATTAATTAATCTGAAAGTGTGTACACCAAATCCTTCCATCATGCGATAACTTCTTGGAATAGCCCGGTCTGACATTGCCCACATAATCATGTGCATGGACTCCGGCATTAAGGAAATAAAGTCCCAAAAAGTATCATGAGCAGAGGCGGCCTGAGGGATTTCATTATGGGGTTCTGGTTTTACAGCATGAACCAAATCCGGAAATTTTGAGGCATCCTGAATGAAAAATATTGGAATATTGTTTCCTACAAGATCGTAATTGCCTTCCTGAGTATAAAATTTCACGGCAAAACCTCTTACATCTCTGGCAAGATCAGAAGATCCCCTAAAACCAGCGACTGTTGAGAAGCGTACAAAAACGGGTGTTTTTAATCCGGCTTCCTGCAAAAATCCGGCTTTGGTTAATTCAGGTATTGGATTGGTCACTTCGAAAAAGCCATGTGCTCCTGACCCACGTGCATGTACAATTCGTTCAGGAATTCGTTCATGGTCAAAATGGGTAATTTTTTCTCTTAATATAAAATCTTCTAGCAGTGATGGACCTCTATCACCAGCTTTGAGCGAGTTATTGTCATCATTAATACGAACGCCCTGATCGGTAGTCAGGAACTTATTGGTTCCATCTGATTTGTTTAGCGACAGATCACGTTGTTTTTCATCCTGGAAATTTTTCATAAAATGTATTTTTAGTTAATTTTTTTTTGAAGTTTTCAGATAATATTCTACGGAATAATTTTAAGTATCTGATTATCTGTTTATTTCAAAAATAATTGATCTGTTTTTTACGATTTTATAAAATTGCTTTTTAAGATTGCACAATTACCATTATTGAAAAATGATTAAAACACCCGTATTTTAAGGATGTGTTAAGTTATGATGAAGTAAAATTTAAAGCATAAAAAAAACACCCCGATTGAGGTGTTTTTGATTTTTGAATTTAAAAATATTAGCTAGAATGCGCTATTTTGCATTTTTATTATTTGATCTATTTTTTCAGGAGAGTCAAATGCATTTTGAAAAAGTTTGCTCTTTTCCTTCGCAAATTTTTCTACAGCTTCCAACTCCTGAATGGTCATTTTAGGACGGCCTGCCCAAAAGTTGGTAGATTTTTCAATCTTTTTTTCTACTAAATCCTTTAATTGTTTTGCTCCCATAACGTTACAAATATACTGTTTTTTTATTAGGTGTATAATTACAGTCCGCTTTTTAACTTAAATAAAACAAATTGATAATCAGCTGTTTTGTCTTTGTTGTATTTTTCAATACTCTTTAAATTAACACCTTTGCTGAGTGATGTGAGGTCTTTTTGCCGAATTATTCTTTCGTGTTCTTTTCCTTTTCGAAGTATCGTTTGTTTCTTTTCAATGATTCTTATTTCTTCTTTAATTTTCCCTCCTGATATCTCCATATATTGTATCAGCGAATCAATATTAGAAGAAATTTTTTGTTTGTACAAACGATGTTTATGCAGTGTATTTCCAAAAAATAAAATAGTATAATCGGGATTTGAAACAAAAAAATGGAGGATACACATCATTACAGTAGCCAAAACTTCATCATAATCATTATTGTTAATTGAAGAAAGGTCATTAACAGTAACAGTATTCCCGTGATTTTCCAGATTTCCAAAGCCGATGCTGTACCAGTTCAGCGTTTTATTGATTGGAGAAATAGATACAATTTTCGTTATTTCCTGTATCCCGACGCTAATGAACCTAAACTGGTAAACTTCATTAGTAATTCCTTCGAAACTATAATTGTACGCTTTATCTAAAAAATCCAATTTGATTTATTTCTATTTGAAAGTAAATATATATAATTTGACACTAGTGTCCACTTAAAATAAGTTAAAAACCAGCTGGTTAGTATTATGTTCATTGATATTATTGTAATCTGATTTCATAAGTAGTTCATTTATAGATGTTTTATCGAGTAATGATGCGGATAAAATTTGTAGAATTTCGTAGGTTGAGCGATTGATTTTTAAATCTTTTGCTATTATAGAGACCAAGCAGTAAGTCACAATTGCTACATTAATTTGAA